>JAAZFK010000001.1 GCA_012511735.1 Clostridiaceae bacterium
CAGGCCCTGATCCAGATGCGGGATCAGGACATTGAACTGCTCCGGTCAATCGCCAGAGAATCAGACGCCTCCAGCCTGACCGACCTGATCGTGGGTCTGGCGGAACTTTCAACCTCACTTCGCTTTTCCCCGGATGTCCGGACCTCCCTGGAGATCGGCCTGATCCGGCTGGCTTCAATGGCAGGTCAGGCACCTGTCCGTGAAACAATAAGGCAACCAAAACCTGCCAAACAAGAACAACAAGAACAGAAGAAACAAGAGAAAAAGGCAGTATCGCCGGCAGTCCCAAGCCAGGAAAAACCCGCTCCACCTGTCACGCTGACAGAAAGCTGCGATACACCCGGCAGTGAAACCATCGCGACCAAGGACGGTGACGAACTCCTTCTGCCCGTCTGGCGCGATATCCTGGAGCTGCTCCAGAAGGAGCGCCGTTTCGACATTTCACTTTGTGCCCGTCCGGCCCGGGTCCTGCTGACAGAGGGAACTTTTGATATCCGTTTTGACAACAATCTGTTTGGGCAATACGCCTGTTTGAATAAAAAAGAGAGCATCGACCTGATCGAGCAACTTCTGCGTCAGCGGACGGGACAGGCTTATCCGGTCCGCATTTCACTCGATGAGTCTCTCGACGAATCGGTCGGCGCGACCGCCGAATGGCAATGGCTCAAGCAAGCCCGTGAGCAAGCCCTGACCGAAAGCATCCCCGAACCTTTGAACGGTTCGGATCATCCGTAAGGGAGGAAGAAATGGCCAAAGGAAGACGCGGGGGATTCCCGCAAGGCGGCATGCGCGGAGGCGGCAACCAGATGAGCCAGCTGATGAAGCAGGCGCAAAAGATGCAAGAAGACCTGGCGGCCGCCCAGGAAGAAGTCGAGACCATGAAGGCTGAAGCCACGGCCGGTGGCGGCGTGGTTCGCGTGGTCATGGGCGCGGGACATCAGATTGAAGTCCTGGAAATCAACCCCGGTGTCGTCGACCCTGAAGACATTGACATGCTCCAGGATCTGGTCACGGCGGCTGTCAACGAGGCGGCCCGCCAGCTGGACCAGATGACTGAGGCCCGCATGGCGCAGATTACGGGCGGTGGCCTGGGCTTCCCCGGCTTCTGATATGGCCTACCGCTTCTCACCCGCCATCGCCAAACTGGTCAATGCCCTGGCCAGGCTGCCCGGCATCGGACAGAAGACGGCTCAACGGCTGGCCTTTCATATGCTGGACGAATCAAGGGAAGATGCCCTGGCCCTGGCGAAAGCCATCCAGGAAGCCGCCCAGTCGGTCAGGCTCTGCTCCAGTTGCTGCAACCTGACGGAAGAGGATCCCTGTGACATCTGCAGATCCAGCACCCGTGACCGGACCCGTATCTGTATCGTCGAGAACCCCAGGGACGTGGCGGCCATGGAACGGATCCACGATTACCGGGGACTCTACCATGTACTCCACGGGGTGATCTCCCCCATGCAGGATGTGGGTCCTGAAGACATCAAGCTGAGAGAGCTCTTCCAACGCCTCCAAAGCCAACCTGAGGTCGAGGAGATCATCCTGGCGACCAACCCCACCATCGAGGGTGAGGCAACCGCCCTTTACATCGCCCGCCTGCTCAAACCTTCAGGGATCCGGACCACCCGGATCGCCCACGGTATCCCCATGGGCGCGGCACTGGAATATGCCGACGAAGTGACCCTGGCCAGGGCTTTCCTGAAC
>JAAZFK010000014.1 GCA_012511735.1 Clostridiaceae bacterium
GCCATGGACTCACCTGCAAAAGCTTCCTGCAGGTTCTTTTCAGTTTTCGTGCCTTTCAGATCCTTCATATTTTTTGTCTTTCCTTTCTCTGACATTTTTGAAATAATTAATATCTTGTCATAAAACCAGACGCTACTATCCAATCTACCAGACTTTTGCTAATGGTGAAATGGAGGCCAGACATGGGGACCGAAAATGACCCTCGCCTATTACTTGATCCCCAGGGCTCCAGCCATGGCTTCAACCAAAAAGGGATCAACCGGCTTCATGGCGTCTCCGTGCCGGAGCGCTGTTCCAATATGAATATCCGTACCGAATTGTCTTGCCGCCTGACAAATGCGCGGCACGTTCCTGTGTGTAATCCCGCTTGCCAGAATCAATCTGGTTCTCGTGCGCCTGGTGTACCATTCGAGCCGGTCAAGGTTGTCAATGACAGCACCCCACCCAAGAGATGTCAGGATATGGGTGACCCGTTTGCAATTGTTGATACGCTGGAGAGACAATTCGATATTGGAGGTCTGGTCAATGGCGCGATGGAAGGTGACGGTCAGGTTGGTATCCAGCAGTAGCATTTCAAGTGATTTGATATCCGCGATACCGTCCTCGTCCAGCATTCCTGTCACCACATGCCTGACACCAAGCTGTCCGAAACGCTGTATATCGTTTTTCATTTCCAGCAAATCGTTGGGGGAAAAGCGGAAGGAAACTTTATTGGGGCGCAAGATCACGGCGACGGGAATTCTGACATGATCAAGGACTGCTTTGATCAGGCCTTCATTCGGTGTGAAGCCGCCTTGGCTCAAAGCAGAGACCAGTTCAATGCGCTGCCCGCCGAATTGTTCAATGGCAAGCGCGTCTTCCAGGCTGGTCGCGATGCATTCAAAGACAGGGGATCTGTTTTTTCTTACGGCCATACAATGCTCCTGTGCGGTCATGCAACCATCATAGCACCGGAAATAGAAAACCGGCCGGCCAAAGCCGGCCGGTCAGACCTCAAAAGGCGACGCTCAAGAATTACTTTTTGCCGAACAGGCCTTTGACCGCGCCCAGGGCTTCACCCGCCTTGTCAACGGAGAGCTTGGCTTTTACGCCGTCCACTATGGCTTTCATCTGATCGTCAGGGAGTTTGACCCCCAGTGTCTTCTCGACCGCCTTGAGGGGATCCTTGGAAAAGAGATCCGACAAGACTTTGTCAAGTTTCAGTTTTTTTACCAAGTCTTCGATTGTTTTTGCGATATCCATACAATTCTCCTTTTTGGTTCAAGGGCCTGGCAAAACATTTTGGAGGAAGGCAATGCGAATGCCCTTGTTTACAGACTGCCGGGGCAGCAACTCTCATGACCAAAGTTAATCTAACATGTATAAGGAGATGGTTTCGTATCACAAGTTCTGATCGTGCTAATATGACCTGTCTTTTGTAGTAAGGCTGAAAATCTTGTGCTACAACCTCTTATTGAAGATAGATTTTATCTGTGCCTCCGTGAGAAAATAGCTGGTCAGTGGCAGTCCACTTTGTTGGGCAAAGTCTTTCAAGAATTGGCTGCTTTTGGTGATGTTAATCCACTTTCTAGGCGAACATTTGACGGCACGAAAGTGGCGTATGAAGTGGATGATGGTTTCGCTCGACACCTGATTGTCCAGGATCTTGAACTGAAAGAGCCTCATCAACAGGATCGACAGATAGCAAATGAGAAAATGGCCGGCAATGGAGTCGGGATGCTGGACGAAGACAGGCCTTGCATCCAGGTAGCTCTTCATGACCTTGAAGGACTCTTCAATACGCCAGAGGTTGTGGTAAACGCCATAAATTTCATGAGCATCCATATGGATCTCAGAGGTCACCATGCAATTAAAGCCTGCAAGACGAAGGTCTTTTTCGATGGCTTCCCGGTTTAAGCTGACGCCAGCCTTCCTGTCCGTCTCCTCGCCGTCTTCTCCCAACGACACGAAGTTCACATATTTGGCGCTGTCACCATATTCACTTCTTTTTGCCATAGACAGGCTAAGCCGCTGCGCCTTGTCAATCTGACGGCCGATCTCCACCCGTTTCTTGCGCGCCAGTTTGGGGTTGAAGGTGACAACACGCTTTTCCCGAAGCAGGATCTCCTGCTTGCTTCCATCATCCAGCTGAACCTTGTAAGGGAAGTCATCGACACAGGATTTGATTTGATAGAGCAGGTTACCCTCCTCATCCAGAATACGCTCATAGTCCTGAGCCAGCAAGACCCATTCCTGCTCCGTCTGGGGCATCTGTTTGACTGACTTTGAGAAGATATAGCCATCCTTATCTCTCAGGGCATGCATGATATTGTCAGCACAGTTCAACCCCTTGTCTGCCACACGGATGGTCCGCCCTTCCACATGATGACGCGATTTCAGATCGCCTATGACCTTCCTTAACTGCGGCTTTTCTGATTCATTGCCGGGGAAGAGCTTCATCCCGATGGGGATCTGCTGGGCATCCAGCAGCAGCCCCAGGGCCACAAGCGGGTCATGGCGCATCTCTTTCGAGGGACCCTTGCGCCTTAACTCATCTTCTTTGTCGATCTCAAAGTAAAAGTTCGTACAGTCAAAATAAGTCACAGACGAATCAAGTCGGTAGAGCGCATTGACCTGGTGATTGTAAATCTCAATGACCTTTTCATACTCAGAGCCTATGTACCGCAAGCCGTCATACATCTGACTTTCGGAGTACGCATAGTCGTCATAAAGAAGTGGGAGCACATCGTGAAAGGTCTTGTACTTGGAACAAGGATCAATAAGCCTGGCGTAGCTAAGTGAGGCCAAAATCTCGTAGACATTAAAGCCAAAGTCAAAGGGTGATTGCATCAAGTCAAGGTAGCCTTTCACTTTCAAGTTGTCATTGATGGCTTTGAGCGGGAAATAACCCAAATAGCGCTCAGGTGTCCTCTCGCCAATCTTTCGAAAACGATCCGCCTCTCGCCTTGCCCTATCCTTCTCATTCAGCCGATCCACCTCCTGCTGGAAGTGTTCGATGGGAGCTTCAATCCCTTCTTCCTGCAGCTCATGAAGATAGCCCAGCGCACGATGACTTCTTTGGACCACATTGCCGATTGCAGGCTCGTAAACCCCCTCATAGATCTGCAAATAGATCCCCTTTTTCTTCTTGGTTTTCTTCAAGAAATAGGCCATGACCTCACCCCCTTCTCCCTGGGCAAAGTATAGCACAAGAACACAAGTA
>JAAZFK010000092.1 GCA_012511735.1 Clostridiaceae bacterium
AGGATGGTTACCCCCTCCGCGTTGATTTCGCGGATCAGACGGAAAACCTCACCGACCAAAAGAGGAGACAATCCCATGGAAGGCTCGTCAAGCAGGAGCATCCTGGGCTTGCTCATCAAGGCGCGACCGATGGCCAGCATCTGTTGCTCTCCTCCCGACAAGGTTCCTGCTGTCTGGTTGCGCCTCTCTCTCAGACGGGGCAAGAGGGTCAGCACATGCTCATAATCTGCCTTCCAGTTGTCTTTCCTGGCATAGGCACCCATTTCCAAATTCTCGGAGACGGACATACGGGCGAACACACGGCGACCTTCAGGGACCTGAGCCAGACCCAGACCGGGTATCTTGTCCGCCCGCACCTGGCTGATTTCTTTTTCGCAGAAGATGATCGAACCCTCCTTCGGCCTTATCAAGCCCGAGATGGTGTGGAGGATGGTCGTTTTTCCCGCGCCGTTGGCGCCGATCAGGCTGACAATCTCGCCTTCGTTGACTTCAAATGTAACGTTTTTTACTGCCTGGATGGCATCGTAATAAACAGAAAGATCACGGACTTCAAGCATAGTCGCCATTCAATTCACCCCCCAGGTAGGCCTCAATGACCTTGGGATCATTTTGAATCTTGTCACTGGTTCCCCGTGAGATGATCCGGCCGTAATCCAAAACGAAAATGTATTCGCAAAGGTCCATCACTACATTCATGTCGTGCTCGATCAGCAGGACCGACACAGATAATTTGTCCCGAATCATGCGGATCATGTCTTTCAGATCTTCTGTCTCTGCCGGGTTCATGCCGGCGGCCGGTTCGTCCAGGAGCAAAATTTTGGGCTGTGACGCGAGCGCGCGGGCGATTTCCAGCTTCCGCTGTTGCCCGTAGGGCAGCTGACTGGCCATCAGTTCAGCGCTGCCGGACAGGCCGGTCAACTCGAGCAGCTGATCTGCCCGCTCCGCAGCGGTCCGTTCATCACGCCTGTACCCGCGCCCCCGAATGATGCCTGAGAGGAGTGGATACTTGAATTGGTGACTCATGGCCGCCTTGATGTTGTCCGCGACCGTGAGATCCTTGAAAAGACGAATGTTCTGAAAGGTTCTTGCGACACCCATCCGGCACCGCTGATAGGTTTTTTTACGCAGGAGGCTCTTATTCTCAAGATAAATATCTCCCCGGTCGGGTGTATAAACACCTGTCAGCAGGTTGAATACGGTGGTTTTACCCGCCCCGTTCGGTCCGATCAAGCCCGTGATTTGTCCTTCTTTAACATAGAAGGAAGATCCCTCGAGGGCATGGATACCTCCGAAGTGGATGGTGAGATCTTCTACGTGCAGTACCACAGGTCTCATGACTTGCCCCCTTTCTGTCTCTTTTTAACAAGCAGGTCAGCGAGCGGGGTCAGTCGCATTTCAGACCGCCCCAGCAGGCCCTTGGGCCTAAAGAGCATGACGACAACCAACAGGCTGCTGTAGATCAGCATCCGGTACTGGTCAAAGTTGTTAAAGAAGCCGGTCATCAAATCGGGGAGCACATTGGATAAAAGCTTGCCCAGGCTCCGTAACAGCTCGGGAAGTGCTGTCAGAAAGGTCGCGCTGATCACGGCGCCCGTGATCGAACCCATGCCACCCAGAACCACCATCATAAGGATCTCCACCGACCGGTTGAAGTCGAAGCGCGAGGGCGCGATCACCCCGATCTGGTGGGCGTAAAGACCACCGGCGATGCCGGCGAAGAAGGCAGCAAGCGTGAAGGCCAACAGCTTGTAATAGGTGGTGTGGATCCCACTGTTTTCCGCAGCAATTTCATCCTCCCGGATACTGCGGACGGCCCTGCCGTGCCGGGAAGTTCCAAAGGTGTAACTGAAGAAAATGACGAAAGCGGTCACAGGGAAGATCAGGTCAAACATGCCTGAGGCGTTCTGCTTTGTGGTCAGTGACTTGATGCCTGACAGGCCGGCGGGGCCGCCAGTAAATTCCAGATTGTTGGCGACGACTCTGATAATCTCCCCAAATCCCAGGGTCACGATGGCCAGATAATCGCCTCTGACCCGCAGCGCCGGCAGCGCGATGACCAGACCCACCAGAGCGGCAAGCGTACCTCCGGCAAGGAGAGCAACGGGCAGCGACAAACCCAAAGACAAA
>JAAZFK010000015.1 GCA_012511735.1 Clostridiaceae bacterium
AACCGGCTGGTCTGTGGTAAAATTAGAAGCGTAATACTCAAATCATTTTCATTTATTCCGATCGTATTTTCCGGCCGGCAGGGAGGAACAAATGGCGTTGGAGCCAAAAAACAAGAACAATTATCAATTGCGCGAAGCAGCCGTGGATCAGGCCTTTCAGAACCCCGATAATGTGGTCATACCCGTCGATCTCGATGACGAGATGAGGAAGTCATTTATCGATTACGCCATGAGCGTCATCTCTGACCGCGCGCTTCCTGATGTGAGGGACGGGCTTAAGCCGGTCCATCGCAGAATCCTTTATTCCATGTATACGCAGGGCTTTACCTGGGATAAGCCTCATCGCAAGAGCGCGACTACCATTGGTGACGTCCTGGGGCGTTTCCATCCCCACGGAGATGCCAGCGTTTACGACGCCCTGGTCCGGTTAGCCCAGGATTTCTCCATGCGTCACCCATTGATTGATGGTCACGGCAACTTCGGTTCGCGTGATGGCGATCCTCCTGCAGCTTACCGCTATACGGAAGCCAGGCTGACCCGTCTCGGAACGGAGATGATGGCCGATCTGAACAAAAATACGGTCGACTTTCAACCCAACTATGACGATCGCTTCGAAGAACCTACCGTTCTTCCCGCGGGCTTCCCCAACCTGCTGGTGTCCGGCTCGACCGGCATCGCGGTTGGCATGGTCACCAATATCCCGCCCCACAATCTGCGTGAAGTGATTGAGGGCACCATCCACTTGATCGACGACCCGGAGGCGACTACCGATGACCTGATGGAGTTCATCCCTGCGCCTGACTTCCCGACAGGCGGTCAGATCATGGGCCTGTCCGGTTCCCGCTCTGCTTACAGACGGGGACGCGGCCGCATTGTGGTCCGTGGCCATGCCGACATTGAAGAAGTGGCCGGCAATCGCTATCGGATTATTATTCGATCGCTCCCTTACATGGTCAACAAGGCCAGGCTGATCGAGCGGATCGCTGAATTGGTCAGAGACAAGCGCATTGAGGGGATCTCCGATGTGCGCGATGAGTCGGATCGCCACGATGCCATCCGTATTGTGGTGGAACTCCGGCGTGACGCGACGCCCATGGTGGTCCTCAACCAGCTTTACCGCCATACACAGCTCCAGGACACTTTTGGTGCCAACATGTTGGCCCTGGTGCCTGAGGAGGGGAAATATGTTCCTCAGCAGCACAGCCTCAAGGAAATGTTGGAGCATTTCATCGGCCATCAGCGCGAGGTCATTACCCGCCGGATCACCTTTGATCTGGACAGGGCGGAAGCCCGCCTCCATCTGGTCGAAGGACTGCAACTGGCCATCGACCACATCGACCAGGTGATCTCTATTATCCGTTCATCCAAAGACGAGGAAGAAGCCAAGAAACGCCTTTGTGAGCGTTTCGCCTTCTCTGACCGGCAGGCGCAGCATGTCGTCGACATGAGGCTGGGTCGGCTGTCAGGTTTGGAGCGCGAGAAGCTGATGGCTGAACACGAAGACCTGACAGGGAAGATCGAAGGTTTCCGCTTGATCCTGGGCGATCCTGACCGCCTGCATGGAGTCATGAAGGAAGAGCTTCGCGCGGTTGCCGCCCGCTACGGCGATGACCGCCGCACTGAAATCGTCCCCGCTGGGGAGTATGAGATCGATGACGAGGAGCTGATCGAGGAAGAGCAGGTGGTCATCGCCATGACCCACGCCGGCTACATCAAGCGAATGCCGGTTGACGTCTACAGTGCCCAACACAGGGGCGGGCGGGGCATCACAGCCATGCTGCCGCGTGAAGATGACTTCGTCGATACCATCATCATCACCTCAACTCACCAGACCCTGCTCTTTTTCACGGACTACGGCAAGTGTTACCGGCTGAAAGGCTACCAGATTCCTGAATCAGGCCGGATGGCCAGGGGGATGGCCATCGTCAACCTCCTGCATCTGGAGCCGGGCGAAAAGGTGCGCACCCTGATCCAGATCGATTCTTTCGACCAGGGCGGCTACCTGGTGACAGCCACGGCCAAGGGCATGGTCAAGAAGACAGCGCTTGCCGATTATGTCAACATCCACAAGCGGGGCCTGATCGCCATCAACCTGCGTGAAGATGACCGTCTGGTCAATGTAAGGTTGTCCGATGACGATCACGACCTGATCCTGGTCACCCGCAAGGGCATGTCCATCCGCTTTGCTGAGTCATCCGTCCGGGCGACCGGCCGCAATACCATGGGCGTCCGGGGTATCAGCCTGAGCAAGGATGATGAGGTGATCGGCATGGTAGCCACCTATTCCGACGACACCTTGCTGGTGGTGACGGAGAACGGCTTCGGCAAGCGATCCCGGCTGTCTGATTACCGGCCGCAAAACCGGGCCGGCAAGGGACTCATCACTTACCGGACTACCAAGCGGACCGGCAAACTGGTTGGTGTAGTCCAGGTCAACGACACCGATGACGTTCTCCTGGTCAATGATCTGGGCATCATTATCCGGTTCAGGGCAAGTGAGATCCCGGTCCTCGGCCGCAATACGTCCGGAGTCACTCTGATGAGGAGCCGGGAGGGGTTGGTGGTCGACATCTCGATCGTGAGCGCGGAAGAAGACGAAGAGCACGAAACGGTCAACGGAATGCCCTTGCCCGAAGATGCGAATGATGAACCGCTCGTCAGTGAAGACGATGAAGACACAGAGACCGAAGCTACGGAATGAGGAGAATAACCATGACTTATCGGGTGAATCAAGATGACGCTCCCAGGGAGAGAACAAAAAAGCAGATGAAACGCTCTGAGGTTCCCGTTGAACAAACCTGGGACATGTCCACGGTTTTCGCGGGCCTCGACGAATGGGAGGCCTCTTTTGCTGATCTTTCGGAGAAAAAAGATCAGGTT
>JAAZFK010000093.1 GCA_012511735.1 Clostridiaceae bacterium
GGGAGGCCATCGACGAGGTGGTCGCCAGGTACCTGCGGGGCTGGACCATGGAACGCCAGCTCCTGATCGATCTGTCCATCCTCAGGCTGGCGGTCTTCGAGCTCCTGTTCGATACAGAGGTTCCCGCGGAGATCGCCATTTCGGAAGCCGTGATCTTTGCCAATGAATACGGCACCGATCAGTCACGCGCCTTCATCAACGCGGTCCTGGGCAATATTGAGAAAAAAGAGAAAAGGATCTGCCGTCAGGATCAAGCCGCCGGGGATCTTTAGTCCATGGATACCGTATTTTCTGTCTCAGCGCTCAACCGGGCTGTCAACGAACGCCTGTCAAGAGATCCGGAGCTGGCCCGGGTCCGTGTCCGCGGCGAAGTCTCGGGCTTAAAGGCCTATCCCTCAGGTCATCTCTATTTCACCTTGAAAGACGACCAGGCCTCTGTCTCCTGTGTCTTTTTTCGTCAGGCGGCCAGCAAGGCGCCCTTCACCCTCACCGATGGCATGCAGGTGCTGCTCCTGGCCAGAACCAACCTCTACGATAAGAACGGCCGCTTTCAACTGATCGTGGATGGCGTTCAGGAAGAGGGGGTCGGGGACCTCTACCGGCGCTTCCTGCAATTGAAAGAAAAACTGGCACAAGAGGGCCTCTTCGACCCCGGGAATAAAAAACCTCTCCCTTTCATCCCTGACCGGATCGTCGCCATCACTTCAGAGGCGGGCGCAGTGATCCGGGACATCATTCACGTCCTGCGAAGGCGGTTCCCCGGCACGCGGCTTATTCTGATCCCGGTACCCGTCCAGGGAGCGGGGGCTGAACATGAAATCGCGGCAGCCATTGAGATTGCCAACCATCTGGCGCTGGGAGACCTGATCATTGTGGGCAGGGGTGGTGGATCCCAGGAAGACCTGCAGCCTTTCAACGAGGAAGTCACGGCCCGGGCCATTGCCGGGTCCGCCATTCCTGTCATCTCAGCCGTCGGCCATGAGACGGATTTCACCATTGCCGATCTGGCGGCGGATCTGCGGGCGCCGACGCCGTCTGCCGCGGCGGAGCTGTCTGTGCCGGTCAAGGCGGACCTCCAGTTGCGGCTTGAACAACTGGCTTCTTCCCTGGAGCAGGCCCTTTTAACCAAACTTGACCAGGCCGCAGGACGGGTCGGGGAGCTGTCTTCCAGACCGGTGCTTGTCCGGCCTGAGAACATGATCGCTCCACATCTGGCCAAACTGGAACTTATGAGCCGGCGGCTGGGCTTTGCCTGGGTTAAGGTGGAAAGCGCCCAGGATCACCGTGCCAGGGACTTGGCCGGTCGGCTGTCAAGAGCCTTTGAAGCCCTGCTGGAGCGACAGGCCCGCCGGGCGGATCAGGCTGCCAGGGGCCTTGAGACCCTGTCGCCTCTGGCCGTTCTTTCGCGCGGTTACAGCCTGGTGATTGATCCGGAAGGCCGGGCGGTCACGCAAGCCGCGGAGCTGGAGCGGGGGGATCCGCTCGAACTTGTATTCCAGGATGGCCAGGTCGGGTGTAAGATCACAAGGCCCCTGTTCTGAACCGGGATTTGAAAGGAATCATCATGGATAAAGAAACGTTTGAGCTGGATGACCAGATGACCTACGAGCAGGCGCTGGGACGTCTGGAGGAGATCGTGACCCTGCTGGAGCGGGGCGAATCCTCCCTGGATGACTCCATGGCCCTCTTTCGCGAAGGGGTGGCCCTGTCTTCCTTTTGTGCCGGCAAGCTGCGCGACATGAAAGAGGAGATGGTCAAGCTGGTAGACGCCGACGGGAAAGTGGTCCCGATTGACGGGGATGAGTAGCGGGGCGCCGGAGGTGAAATCATTGGGTTCCTGGCCGGGCCTGAGTCGCGATTTCGAGCAGCTGCTTGAGGCAGAACTAAATCCCGGCAAGATGGCGGGTTATCCTGTATGGGAAGCCGCCCGTTACAGCCTGTTGGGCGGCGGCAAGCGTGTGCGGCCCCGGCTGCTGGTGGCAGCCTGTGAACTGGCCGCGTCACCGCCCCGGGCAGCCCTGCCCTTTGCGGCGGCGCTGGAGATGATTCATACCTACTCATTGATTCATGATGACCTGCCCGCCATGGATGACGATGATTTTCGAAGAGGACAGGCATCCTGCCACAAGGCCTTCGGTGAAGCCACAGCCATCCTGGCCGGGGATCTGTTGCTGAACCGGGCCTGCGAACTCATGATCCGGGTCTGCCTTGAAAACCCCGAAGGCCCCTGTCTCAAGGCCATGGGGATCCTGATGGAAGCCAGCGGCGGGGTGGGGATGATCCTGGGTCAGGACAGGGATCTGGCCCTGGAGCGGTCGCCTGAGAAAGAAGTTGAGCTGGCGGATGTCTTGTGGATGGCCGAGCTTAAAACCTCCCGTTTGATCCGGGCGGCTCTGTTGATGGGGGGCTGGCTGGCGGATCTGGATCAGGAGGTACTTGATCTGTTGGGCACCATGGGAACGAGCCTGGGCCTGGCCTTCCAGATCAAGGACGACATTCTCGATTGCGTATCCAGCCGTGATACTCTGGGCAAGACGCCCCTGAAAGATCAGGGAGCCGGTAAAAAAACCTTCGTCACCCTGGCCGGTCTGGAGAGTGCCCGGACGCTGCTTGACGAAAAAGAAAACCAGGTTCTGCGGATCTTGGATCAGCTGGAGGCCAAGGGTTTAAAGACCGGGCCCCTGGCCGGCCTGGTCGCGTATTTGACCGAAAGGAATTATTGAAGTGACGGATCATCCGGTTCTGTCAAGCCTCAAGGGAACAGCCGATATCCAAGCCCTGACAGCGGAGCAGAAGACGCAGCTGGCGGATGAGCTTCGCGCGCTGATTATTGAGACGGTGGCCAAAAATGGAGGCCACCTGGCGCCCAATCTTGGCGTGGTCGA
>JAAZFK010000094.1 GCA_012511735.1 Clostridiaceae bacterium
ATCACCCTCAACCGGCCCGGGCTGGATGCCTCGGACGCGCGCACCGCCCTGATCGAGGTCGGGGGAGGTGCTTTCCTGGCCCGCCTGGCTGAGGGAGTCAAGACGGAAGTCAAAGAGCGCGGCAATGAATTCTCAGCCGGCGAACGTCAGCTGATCTCTTTTGCCCGCGCCCTGGCCCAGAATCCGACCGTCCTGATTCTGGACGAAGCCACCTCCCATATTGATTCCGAGACGGAAGATATCATCCAGAGGGGAATCGAGCGCCTGTCCAAGGGCCGGACCACCCTGATTATCGCCCACCGCCTGTCCACCATCCGTCATGCCAGCAGGATCTATGTGCTTGATCAGGGAGAAATTGTGGAAGAAGGCAGCCATCAGGAACTTCTGGCTCAAAAAGGCCTCTTCGCCAACATGGTGGAGACCCAGACACGTCAGGGAGCCGACTAGATGAGCGGGAAGAAGCCGGGCAGGCCTTTCCCCATGGCCACCATTGTTCTTTTGGGTGTTTTTGTCTTTCTTCTCTTCGAACTCCTGGGCTCTTCCTGTTTCTTTGCCCGGGTGTTCGGCATCCCCTGCGCCGGCTGCGGGAGCAGCCGGGCCTTCTCGCTCCTGCTGCGGGGTCAGTTCAGGGACGCGCTCCGCATGCATCCCCTGATCCTGGTCAGTCTGACACTTCTATTTGTTATTTTTCTTTTCCTGGTCATGAAGCTTCTGGCCATCCGAAGAGGCAAACCGCTACAGGTTCCCCTGTCCTCCGGGACCATCCGGATCATCCTCTTTTCCCTGATCACCCTCTATCTGCTCGTCTACCTGATCAGGATGATCCTCTATTTCCCGCACACGGAGCCCATGTGCTACCGGCAGGATTCTGTCTGGGGACGGCTGATCGCCCTGATTGGCAATTTATTCCGCCGTTGAGACCTGCCCGGGTCTCCCGGATGGAGTATGCTTAACTTGTGGGCACGCCACGCACGGAGGATTCACCATGAGTTATTCACCTGCCTTATCGTCCGCTTTCAATGACACCCGTTTGAGAAGCAAGCATCTCTCCCCCCTGTCCGGCATGTGTTCCTTCTGCACAGAAGAATGCCCCGGCACCTGTGAGATTGCCCTGGCAGCCGTCCTGGGCAAGCAGACCGTCTATCCCACCAATACAGGCAACAACCAGGTCGCCTCGGAAAAAGGCTATCCGGTCGACTTCTCTCACTTCAACATCAACGGGCGTGTCTTCGGCGCGTCCGGTGCGGCGGAAAATGATCAGGAAACCTCCATCGACCAGGTCAGGCTGGAGACTCAATATGGCCACTCCAAGCCGGTCCGCCTGGCCATGCCCCTGATCCTGCCCGCCCTGATCAAGCTCAACTGGCAGGATTATTTTGCCGGCGCCGCCATGGCCGGTGTCAGCTGCGTGATCGGTGAGGAGGCCAGGGACAAGGACCCCGAGCTGCGGATCCAGGATGGGAAGGTGGTTGATTTTCCGGCGCTCGGACCCATGCTGGATGCTTTCCGCCGGTACGACCGGGGTTACGGACAGATCATCCTCCAGTGCAATGTCGAGGACGACCGGCTGGGGATCCCCGAATACGCCATCCGGCATTTCGACTTGAAGGCCATCGAGTTCAAATTTGGACAAAGCGCCAAGGGGACCCAGCCTGCCCGGCGCCTGAAAGACAGGGAAGAAGCCCTTGAAAAGCAGCGCCAGGGCATGCGGGTGCTGCCTGACCCCA
>JAAZFK010000095.1 GCA_012511735.1 Clostridiaceae bacterium
TCCTCGACGGTCACCCCTTCCAGGGCTTGTCGTTCCCGGCCGTGAAAAGGTCCACCCGAGCAGGTGATGATCAGCCGTCTGACGCTGCCTGGAGGCGCCGCCAACAGACACTGCCAGATGGCAGAGTACTCGCTGTCCACGGGCAGGATCCAGGCGCCCGACAATTCTGCCCTGCGCAGGACTTCCCGCCCCGCTACCACCAGGGCTTCCTTGTTGGCCAGGGCGATCTTCTTGCCCGCCTCGATGGCGGCCAGCACCGGTTCCAGACCCGCGAAGCCTGTGATGGCGGCCATGACAGTGTCAGCTCCTGGCCAGGCGGCGGCCCTGACAGCTCCTTGAGGCCCCGCCTGGATCTCGGGCAGCTTGTCCAAATCCATCTCCAACAGCCTGGAGATCAAGAGGTCGCCTGCCTCCTGGTCGGCGACACTGACAAAATCGGGCTGATATTCAGCGATCTGATCGGCCAATAACTCGATATTGCGGCCCGCCGCCAGCGCGGCGACCCGGATCCCTTCCTGCGCGGCGACCAGAAGGGTCTGCCTGCCGATGGAACCTGTAGAACCCAAAATAGCAAGACTTGCGGTCGGTGGAACCGCTGCGTCCAAGCTTGAGGGAAGTGCGTGGGCCTGGCCCGGTCGATTCGCCATACGCTTAAAGGATGGCCCCGGCCAGGATGGCTAACAGCAGCATGGCGGGCAAGGAGGTAAAGATGCTGTCAAAGCGGTCGGAGATGCCGCCGTGTCCGGGCAGGAGCGCCCCGAAATCCTTGATGCCGCTCCAGCGCTTGAGGGCTGAGCTTTGAAGATCGCCGAAGGTTGACACCAGACTCATGATGACGGCCGCGATCACCGCGAAGGCGAAGCTGGCACCGGTGGGATAACCGGTTCTTTTGCCGATCACCAGGGGGAAGTAGATCAGGTAGAGCACGATGGTGGCTACAACCCCGCCCACAGTCCCCTCCCAGGTCTTTTTGGGGCTGATCCCGGGCGCGAACCGCATGCGACCCAGATACTTGCCGGCAAAGTAGGAGCCAGTATCAGAGACCCATGCGGTCAGGATGGCCAGAACCAGCCAATGCCAGCCGTAGCGGGTACCGTAAAGCAGGGCGATAGAGGCAGCCAGGGGAGTCGCGGAAGAAAGGGCCACTGCGGAAACAGCGACTGTGGAAGGCAGGTTTTCGGTTCCCTTGCGCCAGACCATGAAAAGTGAGCTCATGGGCAGCACGAAGAGGGCCAGGAGGGCGAAATAGCCGAAAATCCGGGGAGCCAGGAGACAATTGAAGGAGGGATCGGAGGACCAGCTGAGACCGCGCAGGAAGGAGCCTTTCAGGATGCCGAGCAAAGAAAGCAGGCCGAGCAGGACGGACGTCACCGCCGGAAAGAGGGGCTTCACCTCAGGCATACGCAAGCGGATGGCCTGGCTTTTTTCGTAGGCGCTCAAAAATGCGACCACCGCGAAAAGCAGAATCGGCACTACCGGCGCCCAGAGGCCGGGCACGATGAAGACCACCATGACTCCCACGTAGATGGCGGCGGTAATGACGCGTACCATCAGTTCATCCTTATTACTCATCTCAAACTCCTATTACGATCGATCGTCCGTCA
>JAAZFK010000327.1 GCA_012511735.1 Clostridiaceae bacterium
ATGTCAGTACGTTGGATATGACCCTGCTGCGTAAGCCCTCTGTCACACATGGGCGTACGGATACAGGTGCTTTTGATCCGTCTGAGGAATGGATTGGTTTGCCAGTTGACACCTTCAGTTATTTGGGTAACCGGGAATTTCCAAAATACAAGGTAACCTTTTTCGCCGGCGCAAAGGGCAGATTCGAGACCGAGGATCCGGTTCAACAGGAACAGGAAGTGTCTTACGGTCAGGATGCGATTCCACCTTCGATCGTCCCTGATGAAGGGTATGAACATGCTGGCTGGAATCGATCTTATAAAAATATTACGGGAGAATCTTCCATCACAGCTTTGTATGCCATCAGGAAATTATCGGTCGATTTCGATCTGGATGGTAAAGGCGTCCATACTGCGGGTTCGCTCCAACAAACAGTCAATTATGGGAGAGACGCTTCATCTCCTGTGGTGAAACCGAAAAACGAATTTTCGGTTTATGGCTGGGACAAAAGATTTAATGGAATCGTTGATGATATGGAAGTTAAGGCCCTCTATCAAGCTTGGACATCCCCGGGTGTATTCTTTTCGGAGTATGTCGAAGGGTCAGGCAATAATAAAGCCTTGGAAATTTATAACGGGACCGGTCTTCCGATCGATCTGGGCTCAGATTATAAAGTGGTCATTTATTTTGACGGGGGTTCAACTCCTAAACCGATTCCACTCACCGGAACTCTTCAGCCGGGAAGTGTCCATGTGCTCGTTCATTTTGGGGCGGGTGACGCATTGAGAGCGAAAGCGGATCAGATCACTACCTACAACATGTTCAATGGAAATGATATTGTCATGCTCTATAAGGGAGGCACCCTTCTCGACTGCATCGGAAAGCCCGATGAAAGGCTGGATTTAGATTTACCCAATCAGGATGTTGTGGGTTGGCGTGGGGGAGGAGTTCAGACGGGTAACCGCACCCTGGTTCGAAAAGCTTGGGTTGGCGAAGGAGTGACGGCAATACCATCAAACAACGACGATCCTGATTTTAATTTTGATCCATCTTTACAGTGGATTTCCTATAAGCAGGATGATTTTACTCACCTTGGTTTTCACGACACCTCCTCAATCCATACGGTCAAATTCATCCAGGGTTCGGGAGGTAGTCTAGCCGGCCAACTCAACCAGACGGTCTACACAGGCCGGTCAGCTGTACTGCCTGTGGCCCGGGCATCCGAGGGTCATACATTCCTCGGTTGGGAAGGAAACTACAGCAATGTTCTAAAAGATGAGACCGTCAAAGCGCTTTGGAAAACCAATCGCTATACAATCTCTTTCGATAGTGCCGGAGGATCTGATTTGCCTTCAATCAGTCAGGATTACGGTACTGAGATCAAACGGCCGGCTGATCCTGTCCGTGAAGGTTACACCTTCCTTGGCTGGGATCAGGAAGTGCCTGAATCCATGCCGGCAGGTGATTTGAAACTGACGGCTCAATGGAAGATCAATAAACACAGGCTAACTTTCTACACCGCCTGCGGGACAGCC
>JAAZFK010000096.1 GCA_012511735.1 Clostridiaceae bacterium
AGTGGCGCGGCCATGATGGCCGGGTCGATCCTGAGTTTCTTGGCGATCAGGGGCAGAATACCTCCGATGACCGCCGCCATGAAGACGGTGGCTACCATGGCCAAGGCCAGAATAAGCGCCGTGATCGGGTCTTTGTAGACCAGGTAGACACGGACGAAGTTGACCGCACTGAGGACGACGCCCATCAGCAGGCTGGTAGCCGATTCTTTAAAGATTACTTTAAAAATATCACTGAACTTGATCTCGCCCAGGGTCATGCCCCGGATCATCAGCGTACTGGACTGCGAGCCCACATTGCCACCGGTGTCGGTCAGCATGGGGATGAAAGAGACTAGCAGGGGGTAGGCAATGAAGGCGGCCTCATGTTTTTCCAGGATCAGGCCGTTGATCATGCCTGATACCATCAGGATAAAGAGCCAGGAGATCCGGTGCATGCCATGCTGCCAGAAACTGGTCTTGAGGTAGGGTTTTTCAGAAGGGGCGATGGCTGCCATCTTCTCGAAGTCTTCGGTGGTTTCTTCCTGCATGACATCGACGGCATCGTCGATGGTCACGATCCCCACCAGCCTGTTCTCATTGTCGACGACGGGGATGGCCAGGAAGTTGTATTTGTGGAAGAGTCGCACCACATCTTCACGGTCCATGGTGGTGTTGACACTGATGATATCGGTCTCCATGATATCGCCGATCCGGTCTGAATCATCGGCCAGGAGGATGGCCTTGACTGAGATGACTCCCTCAAGAAACCGTCTGTCATCCGTCACGTAACAGGTATAAATCGTCTCGCGGTCTTCTCCGAAGGTCCGAAGATGGGTGATGGCCTGGGCGACCGTCATATTTTGCTTCAAACGGGTATATTCCGCAGTCATGATGCTTCCGGCGGAGTCCTCGGGATACTGGAGGTAACGGTTGATGATCCGCCTCTTGTCGGGATTGGTCAGCCTCAGGATCCGGTTGACCATGTTGGCCGGCATCTCCTCCAGAAAGTCGACTGCGTCATCGACGAAGAGTTGGTCCAGCATCTGGGTGGTCTCTTCGTCAGTGAAGGCTTCAACGACCCGCCGCTGGGTATCGGATTCGAGGTGGGCAAAGACTTCCGCGCAGATTTCCTTGGGGAGCATACGGAAGACAAAGGCAGTCTCATCATCAGGAAGAGTTTCCATGAAGAGGGCGACGTCGACCTCATTGTCTTCCCGAAGTTCACTTAATAAGGAGGCATAATCCCTGTTATTCAACAGTTCGGTCAGATGACTGACGTAGAGTTTTTCATTCATTTTTTCACTCATAACGTCTACCTCCTTTGATTTTGCTTAAAAAAGAAAAGTCTGACGCTGGATGACCGGCGTCAGACTCTCCCTTGTCTGCATGTGTTGCCGGTCTATTCCATTGACGCGGTACATTCGATTTCAACCTTGGCGCCTCCCGGCAACTGTCTCACCGCGAAGCAGGCCCTGGCGGGGTAAGGACTGGGGAAATAATCACCATAGATCTCGTTGACTGTCCCGAAATTGGCCATGTCGGTCAGAAGCACCGTCGTCTTAACGACAGCCTGCGGACCAAGCCCGGCCTCCTCTAAAATAGCGTTCAGATTGGCTAAGGCAAGTCGGGTCTGCTCTTCTACGCTGGTGGGCATGATTCCCGTATTGGGGTCGATCCCCAGCTGGCCTGATACAAAGAGGAAGCCATTTGCCGCGACGGCCGGTGAATAAGGGCCAACCGCCTTGGGAATCCGGTCAGGATGAATGACTGTTTTCGACATAAGTTCCCCCTCTAATGAGCTCAAGTTATTGCTTCGGCCGAGCCAGGCGCGTCCACGTTTTACCGTATCAGTTTACCACAGCCCCTAGACTGCGATTAAAGTTGGAAGAGCGCTTCCCGCACGATTTCCCCGATCGTCGGATGTGGAAAGATGACACGTTTCATCGCTTCAAGTGTCATTTTCTCTTCGATCATGACGCCGAATGCCAGGATGATCTCAGACGCGTAGGGCGTCAGCAGGTGACAACCCAGCAACTCTTTATTCTCTTTGCCGAGCAGCAGCCTGCACAGGCCGTTGCCACGTTCAGTCTCAGCCTGATAGCGGCCGGACCAACCCATGGGAAGCTCGACTTCAAGGTAGGCGATACCTGCCTTCTCAAGCGCCTCCTTAGTCTGGCCCACGCTTGCCGCCTCGGGGTCGGTATAGATAACGGAGGGCATGGCCCGCGCTGACATGTGGTCCTGGATGCCGAGTATGTGATTCACAGCTACTTCACCTTCACGGCTGGCCGCGTGTGCCAGCATGAAGCCACCAACCACATCGCCAACAGCATAGACACCGGGACAGGAAGTTTCCATATGTGGGTTGACCGTAATGGCGCCCCGTTCGATCTCGACGGGCAGGTTCTCCAAGCCGAAACCGGAGGTGACAGGCTTGCGTCCGACTGACATGAGCACATAATCACCGGACACTTGTTCTTCCCGGCCATCCCGCTGGAAGTAGACGCTGCCGCCTTCAAGGCGGGTGACGGAAGAGGACAGATGGAAGATCATGCCCATTCGTTCGTAGACTTGCTGGAGCCGTTTGCCGATCTCGGGATCAAGATCGCCCCCGATGTGATCCAACATCTCGACGATCTCAACCTGTGAACCCACTGCCTGGTAATAGCAAGCCATCTCCAGGCCGATCACGCCACCGCCGATCACGATCAACCTTTCGGGAATCTTATCAAGAGCCAAAATTTCGCGGTTGGTGAGTATCTGCTTGCCAAGCGCTTCCTGAACTCCCGGCAGAGGGAGGATGACAGGCGCTGATCCCGTCGCGATCATGAGCTTCTTGCTCTCGTA
>JAAZFK010000097.1 GCA_012511735.1 Clostridiaceae bacterium
AATGTATTGAATATTTCCGCTTCGCTGGGACTTGAGACGAAAGTATTGACCCGCTTCGTCAAGGACAGCTCAATCGCCCGCTTCATCAAGGGGGAACTGCGTCGCCGCAATATCGCTTATGAAGGACCTGAGATTCCTCAAGGTGGCCCCTGGGGTTTCCGTCATCAATTCAATATCGCCGACAGTGGCTACGGAGGCAGGGGACCTCGTGTCCAGAACGACCGGGCAGGAGAAGTAGGGCGCGGGCTCATGAGCTCCGACTATGATCTGGAACGGCTCTTTAAACATGAGGGCTGTCAGATTCTACATCTGTCCGGACTGATCGCAGCCATGTCACCCGAGACAACCCGCTGTTGTCTGGAGGTCGCCCGCTACGCCAAGACACAGGGCACCAGAATTTCCTTTGATCTGAATCACCGTGCAAGTTTCTGGGAAGGAAGAGAAGAGGAGCTGCTTGCCAGTTTCCGTGAAATCGCCTCCATTACGGATATTTTGATCGGTAATGAAGAAGACTACCAGCTGGCTCTTGGTATTGAAGGGCCTGAGGCGGGCGGTCAGGAAGTCAGTGAGAAAATCGATGACTTCAAGGAAATGATTACAAGAGTCAGATCCAGCTATCCTGATGCCGGCCTTTTTGCCACTACCTTGCGGGAAGTCTTCAATGCAAATGAGCATAACTGGGGAGGGATCCTGTACGCCGACGGAGCCTGGCAGGTTGAAGAACCAAGGCCTATCCAGGTGTTGGATCGGATTGGCGGGGGCGATGGTTTCGTGGGTGGCCTGCTCTATGGCATTGTCAAGGGCTGGAAGCCCGCTGACTGCCTGAAATTCGCCTGGGCTACGGGATCCCTGGCCAGCACCTCAATTAATGATTACGCGTCACCTTCTGACGAGGCACAGGTTTGGGCTATTTACGAAGGCAACGCTCGAGTGAAACGATAAGGAGATAGATATGGGTACATCTGATATTGGCCTGATCGGCCTGGCAGTGATGGGCGAGAATCTCGCCATGAACATGGAGAGCAAGGGCTTCTCGGTCAGCGTATATAACCGCACGCCCGAGAGGGTCGACAGCTTCCTGAAGGATCGCGCGAAGGGGAAAAATTTCACCGGGGCTTATACCTTGGAAGAACTTGTCTCTCAATTAAAGAAACCCCGCAAGGTCATGTTGATGATCAAGGCCGGCAGACCAGTTGATTTGGTGATCGAAGAACTGATTCCGCTACTCGAACCAGGCGATATTATCATCGACGGAGGTAACTCCTATTTCCCCGATACGGTTCGCCGCACAGCCTATGTCGAAGATCAGGGACTGCTTTACATCGGAACGGGTATATCCGGAGGGGAGGAAGGCGCCCTAAAGGGGCCCTCCATCATGCCGGGTGGATCTGAAGCGGCCTGGCCTTTTGTAAAGGAAATCTTCCAGGCGGTCAGCGCCAAGGTCGAAGATGGCTCGCACTGCTGTGAGTGGGTCGGAGCGGATGGCGCCGGTCATTTCGTGAAGATGGTTCACAACGGCATTGAATACGGTGACATGCAGCTGATCTGTGAAGCTTATCAAATCATGAAAGACCTCCTGGGGATGGACAATCAGGCCATGCACCAGGTCTTTGCAGAATGGAACGAATCAGAGCTTGATTCCTATCTGATTGAGATCACTCGGGATATCCTGGCTTACAAGGATGAGGACGGCACGGAAATCATTGATAAAATCCTGGATACTGCCGGGCAAAAAGGCACCGGCAGATGGACTGCCGCGACAGCCCTGGAGGAAGGCGAACCGCTTACCCTGATTACTGAAGCCGTTTACAGCCGTTCTCTTTCTTCTTTCAAAGATGAGCGCGTCGAGGCGTCAAAAATCCTGACCGGCCCCCGACACGAATTCACTGGTGACAAGAGCATCCTTTTGAAGCATCTGAAAGACGCTCTTTTCGCCTCCAAGATTATTTCCTACGCGCAGGGTTTCTCCCTGATGCGGGCGGCGGCCAAGAGCCACCAGTGGAAGCTCAATTACGGAGATATCGCCCTCATGTGGCGGGGCGGTTGCATCATTCGCAGTGTCTTTTTAGGTGACATTAAAAAAGCTTTTGATAAAAATCCTGAGCTGAGTAACTTAATGCTGGCGGATTACTTCCAGGCGCAATTGGACCGGGTCCAAACGGGCTGGCGGGAAGTTTGTGCCGAAGCCATGCGCAACGGCATCCCCGTTCCCGCCATGAGCGCCGCCCTGAGCTATTATGATGGTTACCGGAGCGAACGCCTTCCCGCCAACCTTTTGCAGGCGCAAAGAGATTATTTCGGTGCTCACACCTACGAACGTGTCGACCGTCCCAGGGGAGAATTCTTTCACACCAATTGGACGGGTGAAGGGGGAGTGACTTCGTCCAGCGGCTATAACGCCTAGACAGGAGGCTCATATGATCAAGGAACTGAGTCTGTACGCACAAAACGACAAGGGGCTGACCGCGGAGGAAATCGGCGGCGCCATTGCTGAAGCGGTCGTGGATTTGAAGGGGAGTGGAAAGCGTTTGCTCCTGATTGTTCCTGACGTCACCCGCTACCACTCCAATGCGGGCTTGATTGCCAATCTCATCTACCATCAGCTGGATGATTGCCGGGTCGATCTGCTCCCCGCCTTGGGGACACACGTGCCCATGACGGAAGAGGAATGTGCCGACATGTACGGCGACATCCCTTTCGACCGGTTCCTGGTTCACAATTGGCGGACGGATATCAAACCGATTGGCACCGTCCCGGCCGATTTTGTCCGTGAGGTATCGGAAGGCCTGATGGATCAGGAGGTTAAGGTCGAAATTAATCAGCAGATTGTTGATGGCGGCTATGACCTGATTCTTTCCATTGGCCAGGTCGTACCCCACGAGGTGGTCGGCATGGCCAACCATTCAAAGAATGTGCTGGTTGGCTGCGGTGGCAGCGAAATCATTAACTTTTCCCATATCCTGGGCGCCTTCTACGGAATGGAGCGGCTCATGGGCAAAGATTTTTCGCCGGTGCGACTGGTCTTCGATTATGCTGCGGATCACTTCCTGAAGGATTTGCCCCTCAGCTACATCCTGACCGTCACGACAGCGCCGGAGGATCAAATCCGCACTCACGGACTGTTTATAGGTCGGGACCGTTCCTATTTTGAACAGGCTGTGGCCTTGTCCCAGGAGAAGAATATTATATTTCTGGATAAACCCATCAAAAAGGCTCTGGTTTATCTGGATCCCAAGGAATTCAAAAGCACCTGGCTGGGCAACAAGTCCATCTATCGCACCCGCATGGCCATCGCGGATGGAGGTGATCTGATCGTGCTGGCACCCGGCGTTGATAAATTCGGCGAAGATGAAGCAGTGGACGCCCTGATCCGTAAATATGGCTACTGCGGTCGCAAGAAGGTGATTGAACTCTGCCGGACCCGGCAGGATCTGGCGGACAATCTGGCTGCCGCGGCCCATCTTATCCACGGGAGCTCGGATGACCGATTCAAGATCACCTACTGCACCAAACTTCTGAGTGGGGAGGAGATTGAGGGTGTCCATTTCGACTATGCCCCCTATGAGGAGATGAGGGATCGATATAATCCGGACAGTCTGGTTGAAGGCTACAATACCATGCCGGACGGGGAAGAAATCTTCTACATCAGCAATCCGGCACTGGGACTCTGGATTGACCGGGGGAAATTTGCCTGAACCTTCGGCTTG
>JAAZFK010000098.1 GCA_012511735.1 Clostridiaceae bacterium
ACTTGCCTATACTGTCAATTAATTAAATATCTTTATATAAATTATTTATCTAAATACTTTATATAAATGATCCGAATTTAAAGGAGATGCCAAGCATGATTACAAAACAGGTCGTCAATATTGTTGTCGATTTACTGGGAGTGGATGAAGAACAGGTAACACCCGACGCCATGCTGATCGAAGATCTCAACGCCGACTCGCTTGACGCGGTTGAGCTGGCCATGCAGCTGGAAGAATACTTCGACATCAAGGTCGAGGACACCGAGATTGAGTCAATGAAGACGGTGATTGACATCGTGGGAACCATTAAGCGCTATCGCCCTGATTTGGAAGTCTGATGACTTCGCTCCGGCTCACTTCGGATGTGGGCCGGATCATCTTTTTTGAGACGCGGCCATCCGATCCCGGGAAGGGCCGGCCAGTTTCACCTCCAGTTTGAAATGAAATGAGGAAGACCTATGAAACTGTCGCTGATCAGTTGCGGCAAGTCGGTGGGCAGCCGCGTGATTGATAACCACTATTTTGCCTCCTATCTTGATACCTCCGATGAATGGATCCGCGAACGCTCCGGCATCCTGTCCCGCCACTGGGTGGATCAGGAGACGACTCTGGATCTGGCTCGTGCCGCCGCGGAAAACTGTCTTCGGGATCACGCGGATCTTGACCGCTCCCGGATCAAGGTTCTTATCTGCGCCAGTGTCACCGCCGATGAGGCGGTCCCGGCCCTGTCGGCCCGGCTGCAGGAACTTCTGGGACTGGATCCGCACCTGTTCGCCTTCGATCTGATCGCGGCCTGCAGCGGCTATGTCTACGCCCTTGAGGTGGCCCGCAAACTGCTGGGTTCCTATCCGCGGGGCAGCCTGGCCCTGATCGTGGGCGCGGAAGCGCTCTCGCGCCATACCGACATGGAAGATCGGACCAACTGTTTTCTTTTCGGTGACGGGGCGGGCGCCTCACTTTGGACCCTGGAAGAGGGCGAGGGGGATGCCTTCGCCTCCAAGACCGTGGGCAACCGCGACATGCTGACCATGGGCCATGTGGAGCCCATCCGGATGGACGGCCGGGCGGTCTTCCGCTTCGCCGTCACGGAGATGTCGGAGGTCATCCGGCAGGTGCTGGAGGAGGCGGACGTTGAGCCGGAAGAGGTGGATCTTTTCTTGTTGCACCAGGCTAACCAGCGCATCATCGACGCCATTGCCCGCAACCTGGGACTGGGGATCGACCGCTTTCCCACCAATCTGGATCGCTACGGCAATACCTCTTCGGCCAGCATCGGCATCCTGATGGATGAGCTCTTCAGCCAGGGTCTCCTGGATGGAAAGAAAACCCTGTGCCTGGCGGGTTTTGGAGGGGGTATGTCCTGTGGGGCCCTCTTACTGAAAGGACATGAAATCCATGTGGCTTGATGAAACATTCGGACTGAAATATCCCGTTTTGCAGGGAGGCATGGCTTATGTGGCCGGCGCTGAATTCGCGGCGGCGGTCTCCGGGGCCGGGGCCCTGGGTCAGATCAGCGCGGGCTCCATGACGGCTGATATGGTGAGAGCTTCCATCCGCAAGTTGCGTCAGCTGACTGACCGCCCCTTCGGTGTCAACGTCATGTTGATGAATCCGCAGGTCGCAGAGATCGCCCAAGTGCTGGCTGAGGAGCAAGTGCCTCTGATTACCACCGGCGCGGGCAGCCCGGGCCCCTACATCGAGCAATGGAAGAAGGCCGGAGCCAAGGTCATTCCGGTGGTCTCCACTCTGACACTGGCGCTGCGCATGGAGCGGCAGGGCGTCGATGCCGTCATCGCTGAAGGCCAGGAAGCCGGCGGCCACGTGGGTGAGATGACTTCCATGGTTCTCTGGCCCCTGATCGCCGACCGTCTGTCCATCCCCATGATCGCGGCCGGGGGCATCGCTGGACCGCGTCAGATCAAGGCTGCCCGGGCCCTGGGCGCCGACGGTTTTCAGCTGGGCACGCTTTTCCTTTCTGCGGAAGAGTGTTCCATTCACGACAACTACAAGGCAGCGGTTCTCAAGGCCTCCGACACCCAGGTCGCCGTAATGGGCCGCCATGGCGGTGTGCCCTGCCGGGTCATGAAGAATCAGCTCTACCGGGATTACCTGGCGGCTGAACGGCAGGGAGCGGACCGTGAAGCCCTGGAGCGGCTCCTGGTCGG
>JAAZFK010000099.1 GCA_012511735.1 Clostridiaceae bacterium
CCCTCTCGGACAGGTAGTAGGGGCGTTTCGTGCCTTGTTGTACGGTCACCCTGATCAGTGATTTGCCCTCATTCTCAATCTGTTCAATTTCCGTAAACATGGCCAGGTCAGGCCGGATACCATCCCGTATGGCATTTGATAATTGCTCGATAACAGAAGCTGTCTCTTCGATCCCGATCATCCGCCCATCGTCGGACACGCCGATGTAGACGGTTCCACCCTTTGAATTGGCGAAGGCGATGATGTCCTTCTTGACGCCGGCTGTATATTGTTCCTTTAGTTCGACGGTTTCGGTTTCTCGAAGTTTCATAGCGATCACCTTCTATCACCAATCTATCACAATCTATCAGTTTTCTATCGTTATTGATGCTCATTTACAAGTTAGATCGTCTAATAAATGTGAATTTGTGTACATGCTGACGGTTGTATGACTTCTGATTGGGTATACTTCTTGTAAAGAAGAGAAAATGAGGTCAAACCATGGAATTGAAACTTTTGTTATCCGTTTTGGCAAGTGGCCTTGTGGCCTTGCTCTTCGCGACCATACGCACCCGTTGGGTTAACAGCCAGGAGGTGTACAGCCAGAAGCTGATCGAGATCAGCCAACACATCTCCGAAGGTTCCATGGCCTTTTTACGTCGGGAATATTTCTTTTTGCTTCCCTTCGTCTTGCTGGTGGCCCTGGCCTTGTTTTTTGCCAATACCGGCTACATGAAATTCCAGGCTCTGGCTTTTCTATTGGGCGCCCTGGCCTCATCCCTGGCGGGTTTCCTGGGGATGCGGGTGGCCACCAAGGCCAACGCGCGCACGACCCAAGCAGCCAAGGATCATGGTTTGAACGCCGCCCTGAGAGTGGCCTTTACCGGCGGTACCGTGATGGGCATGACCGTGGTCGGTCTTGCGCTGGTGGGGCTCTTCGCCGTCTTCTTCTTTGCCTGGAGCCGCTTTACCCAAGTGGATGAAAATGTCCTCGCCAAGAGCATCCTTCCCCTTTGTACAGCCTTCTCATTAGGCGCTTCATCCGTCGCCCTCTTCGCCCGGGTGGGCGGGGGGATCTACACCAAGGCGGCTGATGTCGCCGCCGACCTGGTAGGTAAGGTGGAGGCCGGTATCCCTGAGGATGATCCCCGTAACCCCGCCGTGATCGCCGACAATGTTGGTGACAACGTAGGTGATGTTGCGGGTATGGGCGCCGACCTCTTTGAATCTTATGTGGGTTCCATTGTCGGTTGCATGATCCTGGCCGTAACCGTGCCCGGCGCGGATCTGGAGCTCAAGATCAAGCTGCTCTTCCTGCCTCTTCTGATCTCCGGCCTGGGTGTCCTGGCCTCTATTGCAGGCACCTTCTTTGTCCGCATCCGGGACGGATCCGATCCGCAAAAGGCCCTCAACCAGGGAAGCTTTGTGGCGGCAGGCGTGGCCTTTGTCCTGGTTGTCGTCCTCTTCAGCCTCCTGATCGGGGAGGACACCTTCGGTCTGGCGGGTCAATTGGGCCGCTGGCACCTGATCGGGGCGACCGCCATGGGGCAGATCGCGGGCGTCATGGTGGGTCAGATTACTGAATATTACACGGGAACCAACCGGCGTCCGGTGGATGCCCTGGTCAAGGCCAGTCATACAGGTTCGGCTACCAACATTATTACCGGCATCAGCGTCGGGATGACCAGTACCTTTCCCATCATTCTGGTCATCGGCATGGCCGTGCTGGGGAGCTTTTTGGTCGGTGGTCTCTACGGCATTGGCATCGCCTCGACCGGCATGCTGATTACTCTGGGGATCCAGTTGGCGGTGGATGCCTACGGGCCGATCGCGGATAACGCGGGCGGTCTGGCCGAGATGGCTCACTTCCCTTCACGGGTGCGGGAGATCACCAACAAACTGGACGCCGTCGGCAATACGACCGCGGCTATTGGCAAGGGTTTCGCCATCGGCTCCGCGGCTCTGACCAGCATCATTCTCTTCACCTCCTACAAGGAGGCGGCGGGGATTGCCTTTGCTGAAATCGCCGATCCTTTCATCTTAGTGGCAGCCTTCATCGGGGCCGTGATCCCCTTCTTCTTCTCCGCTTTGACCATGAACGCGGTGGGCAAGTCAGCCTTTGAAATGATCAATGAGGTCCGCCGCCAGTTCCGGGAGATGCCGGGCATCCTGACGGGTGACACCAAGCCCGATTACGAGCGCTGCGTCGACATCAGTACCCGGTCAGCCCTGAAAGAAATGCTTTTCCCGGCGGTGCTGGCGCTGCTGGCACCGGTCCTGATCGGGTTTTTGGGCGGTAAAGAGATGCTTTTAGGCCTCCTGGTCGGTTCGACCATTTCCGGTGTTTGCCTGTCCATCTTCATGTCCAATGCCGGAGGCGCCTGGGACAACGCCAAAAAGACAATTGAAGCCGATGAAATGACACTCAGCAATACGGAAGCTTACAATGCCTCGGTCGTAGGCGATACGGTAGGCGACCCCTTTAAAGACACCTCGGGGCCATCCCTTAACATTCTGATCAAGCTCATGTCCATGGTGGCCCTGGTCATCGCGCCCTTGCTTTAATAGAGGAGGAATGAATGATGAAGTATCAATCCCATATGTACATGGTTCTTTACCCCACGGAGGCCCTGATCCTCTCCCAGCTGCCGCCCAAAGATTTTGTCGTCCGTTACAGTTACGGATCCACCAGCCATTATGAGGGCAAGTTGATCTTCGCTGAATTGGATATCAACTACCGCCATCCCTATTTCCAGATTGACCGGGCCATGAAGGGCCTGATCCCTCATCGGGACGGCAGGCCTAAGGCGACTCAGTACGTTTCGAGCTACCGGATTTTGGAGCATGTGTCCATCGACGCCATCCAGTCACTTTTTCTGGGCAACGCCGACGGCACCTTCCTGGAACTCAAGGAGGGGACTTACGTCCTGTCGGACAAATTCAAGGGCTTCAATGTGGTGGCCGAGGTGTCACCCCTGCACATGATCTCCCTCTCCCGTCTCGACATGCACGATTACGGCAAGTACTATACGGGGGGCCATCCACTTTTGAGCGTCCCCAGACTCTTTTACATGCTGATGGACTTCGATTTGGATACCTTCATGGATCGCTTCAGCCAAAACCCCTTTGTGCCTTCTCCCATCGTAGGCATTCACCCGGCCAAACTGAGAGACGCCATCCTGGATATGAAATCCAAACCCCATAGCCTGTCCAAGGGCCTGTCCATGCAAAACGTGCTGAGCCGGCAGTCTTATCGCTCCATTTACCTGGGGCTCATGTTCATGGATACGGAAAATGAGAAATTCTTCCCCATGCCGCCCCTGGAGCAGATTGAAGAGGAGAACTATCCTTTCTTTAAGAGCATGTAGTGTCAGGGGCTGATCACCTCCAGGGGAAAGCTGTTCTCCTTCACGGATAAAGGCAAATGAAAAGGTTGATGAGGCCTTGATATTTGCCTTTTCTTTTGGGTATCTTGCAGCCTTTTGCCTGCCTGCGGCGTATAAAGGATAGAGGAGGTGAAACCGATGGCCCATCAGTTTGCTCGGCCGGAGGACTTCGAAGCGCTTGTCACCAAGCATGAGAACAGACTCTATCGCACAGCGCTCGCGATTACAGGCAACAAGTCCGACGCCGAGGATCTGGTGCAGGAGGCCTTCATACGTGCCTATGAGAAGGCGCCGGACTTTCAATCAGAAGAACATGAAAAGGCATGGCTCATCCGTGTCACGGTCAATCTTTGCCATAGCCTTATGCGGTCTCCCTGGCGCAGGCGGATCATCCCCTTGCTTGATTCTTACCCCGCTGCGGAGCCCGGACAAGATGAATTGCTGGAGGAGATCATGCGATTGCCGGTCAAGTATCGGACTGTCCTGCATCTTTTCTATTACGAGGGCTATTCCGTCAGGGATATTTCCCAGCTGACCGGACAAAGAGAATCCACTATTCGAAGTCAGTTGACTCGAGCCCGACAAAAACTAAAGGCTCGTCTTCAGGAGGAAGAGGAATGAAAGCATACATCAATTACATGGACAGCTTGTCAGTTGATCCTCTGCTACATAAAAAGATTATGGAAGGTTTATCTCGCGATGTAGTTCACTGGCCAACCATAACAAATAAACGTGGCATTTTTGTCCCCGTGGCGGTCGGCGCGGCGGCCGTCTTCATCGTCTTTTTCGGGGTTATTTCACATCTGAACCGGGAGAAGTCGCTGCCCCATGAGAGTCAGCCAATGATCACTGGCGCTTCGGAGAGCTCGAGTCCTGACCAGAGTCAATCCGGCATGACCGAACAAGACGGAGCCCGCTACCATGACCTTGATCTATCCCGGATCACAAGGCCTGCCGATTCATCAAAGGTCCCCTACAGTTTTTTCTTCAACTACCGCTTGATGGATCTAGCCCAGCTGAACCCGGGCGTGACCAATAGAGGTTTGCGATGGGCCGCGCAAGGCTTCACAGATGAAGAGCTTGGATCAGCCTTGCGCATGACCATCAAGGAGCCGGATCTTCCAGCTGGCGATTACACCGTGGATCAGGAGGTTCTGGTCGACGAAGTTGCCGGGACGGTGATTGCCTACCAGACTATCTACACCTATTTCGATCCGGATACCCTGGCCTTCAAAAAGAAATTCTCCATTTTCTATTTCCCCGACCACTACTTCGACCAGGCGGAGCTTGAATCCATGAGAAATACCCGCCTGGCCAATGAAAAGATCCTGGTGGATCCTTTCCCCGAACCTGGCCCCGTCCATGTCAAGGTCCCTCATGTGCGAAAGCTGGTTTATGTGGAACAGGGGGTTGCGCTTGTCATCGAAGCGGAAACGCATTTAGTGGAAGGGGAAGGGCCGGTGGATC
>JAAZFK010000100.1 GCA_012511735.1 Clostridiaceae bacterium
CCAGGGTCCCCGGGTAAATGTCCATGCCCACCAGGAAGAACCCGTTGTTCAAACGCGAGGTGGAACGGCCCATCAACTCCCGCTCCTCGAATGTTTCCAGACCGGCATCCCTGATCTTAAGCAGCTCGCCCGCCTTGACTTCCACCCAGGCCTTCTCTTTAAACTCAAGTTCCCGGATCAGGCTTTCTTCCTGGCCGGGAATCACCAGTCGAAAGAAGCCTTCTCCGTCGGTGGCTGTGAGGAGATAAAGTCCGGGCTGGATCTCTGTTTCGGATCCGGCGTCCTCTTTCACAAGAAGTTCCCGGGAGAAGATCGGCTCAATATTCTCCGGTGCCGTCACAGGCGGTCGCGCCGTTTCTGTCGGCGCGGGCGTCCGGGCGGACTGACATCCGGTAGCGGCTAACACGCCTGTCAACAAGATGCCTGCCAGGATGGTTGCTACGAGTATAGAACGATATCTCATAGTTCCTACCTTCATTTCATTGGACATATTTCAAGCTGGTATCAGCTCCCGGTTATCATAAACGATGACCTTGCCTGACAATGTACCAAAAGAACGCTTTATCGGTATGGATCCTTGTAGCAGCGACGGATTACCCAACGGCTCAGTGGGAGCGCCAGTGGAACAGCAACAAGCGCATAGACAATCCCCCCGGGAATGTCGAGCACCACGTGTTGCTTGGTCGTCACGGTCGTGATGGCTACGGCAGTAAAATAGAGGCTGACAAGGACCTTAAACCATGGCTTGGCAGCATCCAGTTTCCAGATAAAAATAATGGTCAGTGTACAAAGAATCACGTGGATGGACGGAAAGCCGCAATAGTTGTTGTCGGCACGATAAGTCATGGCCAGGACCTTCGAGAAGAAATCGGTCGCTCCGTATACTTTTTCGTAGGGCACCGGCACTCTGGTCTGGAAAAAAGGGAAAGTGGCGTCTGCCATCAGTTGACCCAGAATCATAGTGATCAGATAACGCCGATAAAGCGCCCTGTCCCGCAGAAGGTAGTAAAATGCCAGACCCGCGATCAGAGGCGCCCAGCTGTTGTAGATCAACGCGGTCCAGGGCCACAGGGGGATCTTGCTGTCAAAAGGAATTTCAAGGCTGCGCACAGTCCCGATCGGATGGTTGAGCAGCTGCATAATCCACATGGACGCAAGAAAAACCAGGAGCAGGACCAGGTCACGCCAGAAATACTTCAAATAGGCAGGCAAGGCGCCCTTACGCTTCAGGTCCGGATATTCAGGTATTTGGACGGGCTTTTCCGGCATGATCATTGTCTCCCTCACACCTTTCCTTCAAGTCCGTTGCGGTCACTGATCCTGTTCAGCGCCCGCCCGCCCAGGTAAAGGAGCAGAATCAGCAGATCGTAACCAATCAGCATGAGCAGGTTAAAGGTAAAAGGTGGGAAAGACAAGGTAAAATCCTTCAATCCACCCGGCGCATAGGACATGTAGCCGTAATTGAACAGCATGTCCCCGGTTGTAATGAAGGTTCCATTACAGGCGGCATTAAAAAGGATGAGGCCCAGATTGTAGACAGTGGTTGTGATCAGGGCAGTCTTCAAACCCTTTCTGTCAAACCTGTATCCCAGGGCGTAAATTGCGTAGAAGACCATCCAGCCCAGGAGGATATGGACATAGAAGAACTGGAAATTTGTATAGTGCGGGAAGTCGAACTTATAAAGATCCATGAAGGCCATGGAAAAGAAGGAACCGATCACCGCCCAGTAGATCCAGATGGTGCGCAAGACCTTCATGCCAAAGACCAGATCTAAGATAAGCAGCCATACACAGATACGGCAATGGTAGAGGGGCAGGCTCAGTTCAAGATTGAAATAGCCGGACATGAACTGCCACAGGTAAAGAACCACCTGATCCACCAGGAGGATGGTGGCGCCAATCTTGGCCAGGCGGACGGGATTCTTCTGCGCCGTCAGGGGCTTGCGGTAAACTACGATCAGAACCATGACCCCGATCCATAAAGCCATCAGACCCAACTTCAAAGGAAGCGGAACATCGACATCTTCAGATCTTTCGACACCATAAAAAAAATGCTGGAAAAAACTCATTTGACACCTCTCCCGACCCCGGGCGGACGCCCGATGACATAAGCGCATTATACCGTAAAGGGGCGACCTTGACGCAAACTGATTCAGGCTTCCCAGCCGAAGGACCTGGGCACCGCTTTTCTCCAGCCCGCGAGCTTGCGCTGGCGGTCGGCGTCGGACATGGCCGGCTCGAAGACCCGATCCATCTTCCAGTTCCTTTCGAGTGCTCCGATGTCCGGCCAGAAACCCGTGGCCAGACCGGCCAAATAGGCCGCGCCCAGGGCCGTTGTCTCCACACAAGCGGGCCGCATGACAGATACACCCGTCAAATCGGCTTGAAATTGCATCAGGAAATTGTTGTTGGCGGCTCCGCCGTCTGCCTTGAGCGCGCGAAGTTGAATCCCTGAATCCTCCTGCATCACCTGGAGCACATCCTCAACCTGATAGGCGATTGACTCCAGAGTCGCGCGGACCAGATGCCGGTTGTTGACGCCGCGGGTGAGTCCGACGATCGTCCCTCTGGCGTACTGATCCCAGTAAGGTGCTCCCAGACCCGTAAAAGCGGGAACCACATAACAGCCTTGCGTATCCTCCACCTGGAGCGCCAGCACCTCCGATTCCTCCGCCGTCTTAATCAGGTGCATCTCATCGCGCAGCCACTGCACAGCGGCTCCCGCGACGAAAATGGATCCCTC
>JAAZFK010000101.1 GCA_012511735.1 Clostridiaceae bacterium
CGACTAAATCCTCTTTCGAGAGGAATTTTTTTAATTTGTTACAATCAAAGAAAAAAGAGAAATTATGCCTTCAGACACACAAGTAATATTTTCAATGGTCAGGGTGGGGAAGCTCCATCCGCCTAATAAGATGGTGCTCAAAGACATCTCACTGGGCTTTTATTATGGCGCTAAGATCGGCGTGCTGGGTTTAAATGGCTCTGGCAAGTCGACCTTACTGCGCATCATGGCAGGCAAAGATAAGGATTACATTGGCGAAATAGCCCGTTCAAAAGGCTACAGCGTCGGAATGATGGAACAGGAGCCCGTTCTCGACGAGGAGAAAACTGTAATCGAAGTCATCAAAGAGGCTGTTCAACCGATTGTCGATCTTTTGTCAGAATATGATGCCATCAATGAAGCTTTTGCTGACCCGGATGCTGATTTCGAGAAACTGATTGAGAAACAGGGCAAATTGCACGAGAAACTGGACCATCACGATGCCTGGAATCTGGAAAGCCATCTTAAATTGGCTATGGATGCCCTTGGATGCCCTCCAGCCAACACTCTCATCAAAGTATTGTCTGGCGGTGAACGCCGGAGAGTAGCCCTAACCAAGATCTTGCTTGAAGAGCCGGATATCCTTTTACTGGATGAACCGACTAACCACCTGGACGCCGAATCGGTTGCCTGGCTGGAACATCATCTCCAAAATTATGAAGGCACCGTGATCGCGGTAACGCATGATCGTTATTTTCTCGACCACGTGGCCGGCTGGATTCTGGAACTGGATCGCGGCGAAGGGATTCCCTGGAAGGGTAATTATTCCTCGTGGCTGGAACAAAAGCAAGAGCGGCTGCGTGTGGAGGAAAAAACTGAGAGTAAGCGCCAGCGTACCTTGCGTCACGAATTGGATTGGATCAAGATGTCCCCCAGAGCCCGGCAAGCAAAAGGACAAGCGCGTGTGACAGCTTATGAAAAACTGCTCACCCAAGAGAAGGAAAAGGCGCGGAAAGACCTCGAGATCTACATCCCCTCTGGTCCCCGTTTGGGGGATGTCGTGATTGAGCTTGAAGGTGTCAGTAAAGCCTACGGAGAGCGGGTATTGCTTAACCAGCTTGACCTTTCTGTCCCACCTGGGTCAATTGTAGGCGTGATTGGACCCAACGGTTCAGGCAAGTCGACCTTGATCAAGATCATTGCCGGCCTGGTCACAGCGGACAGTGGCACCGTCACTTTAGGAGAAACGGTCAAGCTGGGTTACGCGGATCAAATGCGAAGTCTTGATCCGGAGGCAACGGTATTCGAAGAAATTACTGGCGGGGCAGACAATCTCCAACTCGGTGACACCACTGTAAATGGGCGGGCTTATTGCGGCTCATTTAATTTTACCGGCTCGGACCAACAGAAAGCGGTCAAGACACTTTCAGGTGGGGAGCGTAATCGCGTTTTCCTTGCGAAAACGCTAACAGTTGGCGCTAATGTCCTCTTGCTGGATGAACCCACCAACGACCTTGACGTCAATACCCTGCGGGCATTAGAGCAGGCGCTGGAAGAATTTGCGGGCTGTGCCATCGTGGTCAGCCATGACCGCTGGTTCCTCGACCG
>JAAZFK010000102.1 GCA_012511735.1 Clostridiaceae bacterium
CCTCCCTGACCACCTTAACCATGGTAGGCATCGTCACCTTGCCGCTGGAAAAGAAAACCTTCGGCGTTAAATTCACGGTCGCAAGAAACGGATTGAGTTTCCTTTTTGCCCTCTTGATCGCCTTGGCCATGGGAGTTGTGATGTGAAGATTCTGACATTCATCCGTAAAAATCTGTTTTTTGTTCTGGTACTTGCCGCCTATCTGATCCTCTTGCTTGTCAAACGGGAAACGGCCCTCGAGTCCGCGGGTAACAGCGTCTACTATCTGCGGGAAATGGTCATGATCATGCCGGTGGTCTTCATCCTGACCGCCCTCCTGGATGCCTGGATCCCCAAAGACAAGATCCTCCGCTATCTGGGCCGGGCAGCCGGCGTGAAGGGAATCCTGCTTTCCTTCTTAATCGGCAGCCTGTCCGCCGGCCCCCTCTACGCGGCATTCCCCATGTGTGTCATGCTCCACAAGAAAGGCGCTTCCCTGCGCAACCTGGTCATCATCCTCAGTGCCTGGGCAGTCATCAAGTTGCCCATGCTGCTGAACGAAGCAAAGTATCTGGGATTAAAATTCATGGCCGTCCGTTGGACATTGACCGTGCTGGCCATCCTGCTTATCTCTTTTCTCACCTCGCTCATGGTCAGAAGCAGCGACCTGCCTGAAGGTGAGACGGAACAAAATCCCTGAAATCAGGGCATGGTTTCCTTTTGTTTTTGGGGATCGTAGGACCTGGATAAGTAAAGACCCAGCTTGGCACTGGCCGGCCCCACCAATTCATAGAGGACGCTGGACGCCAGGATGATGGTCTGGAGGGTGCCTCCGACCTCCGGCCCCAGCTGACGGGCAGCGAGAGCCGCCAGACCAATGGCCACCCCCGCCTGAGGAGCCAGCGCCAGACCCAGATAATTTCTCACTTCCTTCGATTTCCCCGTCACCGCGCTGCCGATAAAGGCGCCGACGTACTTGCCAACCAGACGCACGATGAAATAGAGCACACCCACCATGGCCAGGGAGGTGGAACCTACGGACTGGGAAGAGACCAGGGCGTTCAGGTCAAAGGTCAAACCCGATCTGACGAAGAAAAGGAGCAGGATGGGCGGGTTGAAGTAATTCAGCTGTTTAAAGAGCTTCTCGTGACCCTCGATGTTGGCGAAGACCATACCCATGGTCATACAGCCCAGCAAAGGGGAGACATGAAAGATGGCGCTGACGCCTGAAAAGAGGAGCAGGATGGCAACCGCGATAATCAGGCGGTTGTCCGAGGTGCGACGGGTTGGCGTCATCAGCTTCAAAAGCCAGGCGAAGGCCGCGCCCAGGACAATCAGGAGCAGATTGATCAGCAGCGGGAGTACCACCACCTGGAAGCTGCCGCCGCCTGACGATTCAGACAGCATGGAAGCTGCCGCCGCGATGGCGATACTATAGGCGACCAGACCGGCCACATCGTCCATGGCCACTACCTGAAGCAGGGTATCCACATAGTCGCCTTTGGCCTTGGTCTGGCGGATGGTCATCATGGTGGAAGCAGGCGCCGTTGCGGAAGCCAGAGCTGCCAGCACGATGGAAAAGATAAAATCGAGACCCAGAATCAGGTAGGTCAAGATGAAGATAAAGAGCGAGGCGGTCATGGCTTCAAAGATGGTGATGATGGCAGACTTGCCGCCGCTTTTCTTCAGTTTGGCAAACTCGAAGTGCTCTCCCACGCTGAAGGCAA
>JAAZFK010000103.1 GCA_012511735.1 Clostridiaceae bacterium
GGATCCAGACCTGCAGGGGATTGACAGAAGCTTCGGCGACCGGAGAAAAGGACTCCCTGATCATGGGATTGACCACACTGTTAAAAGCCGGAATACCGCTTTGGATCCCGGGCTCCGGCGCGTAAAGAATGTCGGGGCTGACCGTCTGTGCGCTCGGGATAAGGCTCAAGGTGCTCTTTAAGGAAAAGGGAACGACCAAGCGAACGCCCACAATTGACCAAAGTAGGCAAACCTGCCATTTAGGCGCTTTTTTCAAAAGCAGACGAAGCCCAACCACCGCCATGATCAGCCAGCCGGCCGTGATGCTCATGTTGAGGAATTTTAGAAAGAGACTGGCCATGGTCTAGTCCTTTTCGGCGGCCAGGTCAATCATCCGCCGGATCTGTTCCGCCTCTTTCGCGGAGAGTGCCTTGCGGCGGGTGAAGGCCGCAATAAAGGCCGGTAGTGAACCGTCAAAGGTCTTGTCAACGAATTGTTCACTTTGCAGCGCATGGAATTCTTTGCGGGAAATCAGGGACGTGACCGTGCCCCCTTCATTTTTGAAGATTCCCCGGTCACTCAGCTTGCGAAGGACGGTGTAGGTGGTGGAACGGTTCCAATCCAATTGTTCTTCACAAAGTTTGACTAAATCCCGGGAATGCAAGGGTTCATTATCCCAAATGATATCCGCAAAACGGGATTCGACTTCACCCAGCCTGATCTCTGCCATAAACTGTCTCCTAACAAGTCTATTGGTTATAGACTAGCTGCAGTTTACTCTCAATAAACCTGTCTGTCAAGCCTGAGTCTATGGCAAAGAAAGTCAACTTAAGATTGGGATTTTTAATGGCTCTTTCCTTGGCTTTCACTGTGGCATAGTTAAAGCAAGTGAGGATGTAGCCATGTACCTGGAAACCGACCGCCTGATCATCAAAGACCTGGACCAATCCATGGCTGTGAGCGTCCACCTCAATTCCCTCGCCGATAACCGCCGTTTCGTTCCCGACGAGGTCTTTGAGACTCCGGAAGATGCCCTGACCGCTATCCGGCGGCTAATCTCCTGCTACCAAAGTCAGGAGGATCCTTTCGTCTACGCCGTCCTCTTGAAAACAGGCAGCCAGATCGGCCATGTCCAACTGGTTAGGATCCAGGAGGGTTGGGAAATCGGTTTTCATACCGGCCAGGCATACAGTGATCAGGGTTACGCCACAGAAGCGGTCAAAGCCTTCCTCCCATTGATCATGGACCAGGTTGATACACCGGCCATCTATGGTATCTGTGATCATGAAAACCTGGCATCGCGAAGGGTGATGGAGAAGTGCGGCTTCACACTTGTATATGAGGGTATGGGTACTTACCAGGGAGAACAGCGCCCGGTCTGCAAATACCTTCTGGCTGATCCCTGCCTGATTGAAGACTTGGTTAGCAGTCTTATCTCAAGCCACGATCAAGAAGCTTACCGCTCCATGAAGAAGCTGGAAGCCATCAGCCAAGAAGTCGATGCCGTCTATCCCTTCCTTGGATCTTTCGTCGCCATGCTCAATCACCCCAATTCTTTCATCCGAACCCGGGGACTGATCCTGATCGCCGCTAATGTCCGGTGGGATCGGCAAGGGCAGATCGATGACTCCATTGATTCTTACCTCGAACACATCACTGATCCTTCTCCCATCACAGCCAGACAATGCATCAAGACCCTGCCCCTGATCGCCCGGTATCGGCCGAGATTGAAATCCAAGATTGTAGACGCCCTGATGCTCGCAGATCATGAAAGCTATCAAGAGAGCATGCGTGAACTCCTTCGTAAAGACGTCGGTCAAGCACTTGACCTGATTGGTTAAGAAGCTTCCTGCCAATCCCGAATCCCGCTCTACCTGATTTCCATGCGTTCACAATTAGTCAGGAAAAAATGGAAGGCCAAACAGAGTAACTCCGTCTTTGCTGATTCGGCGATCAAACCAGGGCGATTGATTGGGAAGCTTTCTCAAAACTGCTTACAGAGACTTGCCCTCATTTCCATTCATTTATGGCAATCAGCCCGAATGGCTGACATACCGATGCAAGGCTTTTTCATCCAGAATGTAGATTCGACGTCTTTTCGTCGCAATGACTCCATCTGCCTTGAGCTTGGCGCAAATACGGGAGACGTGGACATGGGAGGCATTGATGGCCGAGGCCAGGTTTTCGTGGGACAAACGGATGCAACCCTGTGTCTTGTATTCATTGCTATCCATCGACAACAAGAAAAAGCTGGCAAGGCGGGTCGTCGTATCGCGGACACTTTGTGTTTGTGCGTCATAGCACATGAGACGTAATACATCGGCCACGTAGAGCATGAGATCCCGGCAGAATTGAGGGTTGAGATCGCACATCCGGTGGAGCTCCGGCACGGTGATGGGTACCACGGTACAAGCGGTGAGAGCTTCTGTCATCACAATGGATGGTTGATTGCCCCGCAAGCCATCTAAAACAAACAGGGA
>JAAZFK010000104.1 GCA_012511735.1 Clostridiaceae bacterium
CTCTTTGCCAACACCATCTTCGGCAGGATCCTCCTGCTACTTATCCCGGCGGTTCTGCTCTTTTTCCAGCGGTCCATTACCGGCTGGGCAGGCGGCAAGAAAAAACCTTAGACCAGAGGATAAACCTCGACGGCCGTTGCCTTGGCTGACACCAGGATGGTGGACGCCTGTTCCGTGATGGCCACTTCGAAATCGAGGCCGATCAACCCATTGGCACCCAAATCATGCGCCTTGCGGATCAGATCCATCTTCATGCTTTCTTTCAGTTGACTGATTAGGTCAGCAACCTCTTTAACTTCCTGATTTTTGGACGAGGAAAATAATCCGGCAAAACTTTTGAAAGTCATGCTCAAGCCTGACCCCACCATGCCTTCCTCGAAGATGACATCCAGGTAACGGCTGATCCGGTAGCCTTCGAAACCGGACTCTGTCGTAATCATGAAGGAATCGAGCGCTTTTTCAAATTCAGCTTCTTCTTCCCGCTTCCTTTTGATCATCTCTTTCCTGACCAACTGATCCAGACTGGCTTCACCTGAAAAAGATTTGCCGATCTCAAAGTAGTTGTCCAGGAGTTTTTTGGCTTGATCGGACAGCTGTGGCTGATAAAACATGGTTTGAAAATAGCTCTGTTCCTGCCTGAAAACAGCAGGATCTCTGGTCTCAAGCATCTTTTTCAGCCGCTGATTACAGGTCAGGCAGATACGTTCATCCTTGATCTCCTCTGACAGAGGGAAGTCCGCCATCATGATCTTCTTCGCTTTGCCGCAAATTACACATTCGGCCGCCATAACTGACTCCTTATCTACGCTAGAAACCTCTAGCGTCAGACTAAAAGATCAAAAGGCTCGGCGTCAAGCACGGATTTGAATTTTGAGCTAAAGTTCGAATGTCTGTCAATGATGCAGATCGCAATCTTGATCGTGGCGGATTAGAGGGATAAAACCGCATATTTCTAAGTTTTTTATTTCTTCAATTTGATGAACCCATGTCAAATGCTATTAGAATATTTCATGATATAATAATTTAGCTGTATTGATGCATGCTTATGCTCAGGAAAGGAGGAGATTTATGAAAAAATTTTGCGTAATACTTTTAGTAGCCTTGCTGTTAATGGCAACCGTATCATGTGCTGCTGCGCCAAAAAGTCCTGACATGGATGATCCTATCAATACGGCTCCCCAGGAAGAGACAAAACAACAAGAAGAAGAACCCCCAACGGTGGTTGAAACCGAACCACCAACTGAACCAACGACAACGACGACAACGACAACAACAACGACGGAAGAGGAGAAAGACCCCATCGTGATCGAACTGCCGGAGTTTCCGGTGGAAGTTCAGTACGGTAATCAGGGGAAAATAGAAATTACTGATTTAAGCTACGACTATGACTATACTGCTTCGTCCGGCGAAGGCGACCTTGAAATTGAATTCAAAAGTGAAATTGTTGTTACCACTACAGGTCTTTACGGCTTCAAACTTAAATTACTGGAAGACGGATTCGTTATCGGGAGTTGGGACTACTGGTTCTCGGGCTCCTATGATGAAGGAGATTTATATAAGAACTCCTTTACTCTGTATAATATCCCTTCCGGTCAGTATGAGTTACAACTTGTAGATTACTGATCCTGGCTTGACTTGATCAAATTCGAGTAGGGTCGCCTCGAATCACTGCCAAGTGCAGAGAGGCGACTCTTTTCTTTTAAGTAATTCTGGCAGCGATGCTAAGAAATCAGGCATAACAAAACCCCGCCACATTGCTGTCGCGGGGCTATCTGGTGGGTGATACTGGACTTGAACCAGTGACCCCCTGCATGTCACGCAGGTACTCTAACCAGCTGAGCCAATCACCCGGGCCGTGACCTAGTTTACACAAGACAGGGAATACTGTCAAA
>JAAZFK010000105.1 GCA_012511735.1 Clostridiaceae bacterium
CAGCCTCAATCGATCCGTCAGGGCGCAGCGATCCGTCGTGCCCCCCGGCGATGGTGTCAACATAATCCAGGCTGCCGATCACCCGGTCCATAGGCGGCAGAACGACCGGCATGTTGGCGTTGCCTGTCGAGACGACAGCGTTGACCAGTTCATCGGCGTCAGCCAGAGACTGGCTCCTGCCATCCGGTCCGGCGTACTCATCGGTGATGACTACCGTCTTAATGCCTTTTTTCTCCAGCTTGGTGCAGTTCATGATCAGGTCAGTGTCGGGGTTGCCGAACCCCTCCTGGGAAATGATGGCTCCGTCAAAGGGCAGATATTCCGCCATCTCAGCCGTCCAGTCGGACGAGCGAATCTTATCCGACAGGTAAACGGTCTCGTTGGTGATGATCATGCCAACAAAGTTCAGGGTTTTGCCGTGTTGGTCCATCAGGTCGCGGATGACCGGATTGTTGAGGTGATGGTAGGTGGTGTTTTTGTCGCAGGCCGAGACGCAGTTGCCGGACACGATGGCTCCGTCCATCAACTCCGTGGGCCGGATGATGGTGGACAAGGTCCGTTTGGCGTCTACTCCGTAAACATAAGTGTCGTGGAGCAGGCCCTGGCTTTGCAGCATCATGACATAGCCGACGCGCGGAAGACCCCGCAGCGCGGCGTCAAAGGTTTCGGCGATTCGGGGGGTGCTGAAGCTTTCCACTTCGTCAGGCTCCAGATCACGGGCCAGTTCACCGATGGTAACTGCCAGTTGCAGGCCTGCCATTCGCGCCGCTTTTTCATAGTCGTGAGGTGATATATCCTCACCGGGTTCCATGACCAGAACCAGGTTTTGTAGTTTGGAAAAAGGCGTATAGTCGGCGCCAGGTCCCGACATATCGACGATGCCCTCCTGGAAGCCGACGATCCTGCCCACGGTCACCACCGCCATGCCCCGCAGCACATGGGTTCTTCCCGAACCGACCGTGTCAACCTTGGAAATCATACCGGGGAAGATCCCTCCCGGTCCCCCAACTTTGACACGGGGCTCGATCACGTCTTTGACGGGCGTGATGCGGACACTTTCTCCCGGTCTGGCAATCTCCAGGCGGGCCGATTTAATCAGCGGGTCGGCCAGAACCTGCTCGATCAGCTGATCAGGATTGACGGTCAGTACCCCGTCCCGGACTTCATGATGGTCACCGAAGCGGATGTCATGAATGTCAATGTATCCCAGTTCCAGTTTCACCTTTTTACCTCTATTCCAAGTATCCGGCTCAAATTGGGCCGGCAATTTCAAGGGAGGGCAGCGCGCTCTCGATCAGGCTGAGGTCGACCAGCTGAAAATCGCGGTCGTCCACGCTTTCTCCTGTCTGTAAACTTTTTTTTGTGGGATTGATGGCGGCCAGCGCCTGTTCCATGTTGACCAGGGAGAAATAATCGACCTGAGACAGCGCTTGCGAGCTGATCATGACCGAACGGTAGGGGGTCTCCCAGGGCTTGACGCTACCCGCAAGAGGGGCAGTCAACAGGCGATGTCCCAGGTGGACTCTGTCGCGGGCACGGCAAAGAACCTCCCTGTCACTGGCCCATGGCAGGAATTCAATCACGAAGCGTTCGCTGAGAGTCTCAGCGACCATTGGGTTGTTTGTAAGGATAAGGCAAGCGTCTTTAAGTTTTATCTTCTCAGGTTCACTTTCTGTGGCTCCGCCCATAGTCACCTGATCTAATCTAAGGGATCTTCCTGCCAAGCACAAGATGTCAAAATGACGAATCGGGCATTAATAGGAAATAAATATGAGTGAAAAGGTCAAAAACAATAGATAAAAGGAGAAATCCCGCGTTTCGGTGAGGGAATGCGGGATTCGATATTTCGCTGAATTCGACCTGGCAAGGTCGGTTCAAAATGAAAACCGTATCATTCGATACATTTATATCGATATGATGTTATCGAAGCTCGGCATTCAGCACAAATTTAAGCTTCTTCAAGAGCCTTTCGCGCAGCTGGTCGATCTCCTCAGAGGTCAGAGTCTTCTCGTCCGAGCCCAGCCAGAACCGGAACATGACCGATTTCTTGCCCGGAGCAACCTGACTGCCCCTGTATTCTTCAACGAACTCAAGCCGGCGCACCTGGCTGGAAACGGCCTCTTCAATTTTGCTCCATGAGACTGCCTCATCCACCACAATCGATAAGTCCTGTTCAACCAGGGGGAAGTGGGGGACCGGCTCAAAGCGGTTGTCGCGGCTGGGCAGCGGAATCAGTTGTTCGAGCTCGATTTCGGCGACGGCCACCCGGTTCTGTCGAAGTCCCAGATCCGATGCCGTTTTAGGCGAGATCAGACCCATCCGGCCGACAGTTTCCTGATCCTTGTTCTTAAGCAGCAGCCAGGCCTGTTTGTCCGCCCAGGCGGGCTTGTCACCTGCCTGATCGAAGGTCCAGTCGCCCACCCGTCCCATGCGGGGCAGCGCGGCCAGGATGCCCTTTAAGGTCCGGAAAACCTGTTCACTCTCGGGGCCTGTCAGTGCGAGTGCCAGTAATCTTCGCTGTCGGGGCAGCGCTTCGCCGCCAGCCTCTTCTTTCGTGTCCGTCCTGGTGAAGACCTGAGCCAATTCAAAGAGTCCGAACGCGTCGTAATAACGGGTATTGTGGGACACCGCTTCCAGCAGGCCGGGGATCAGGGATCCGCGAAGGCAGGCATGGTCGGGTGAGGGCGGCGTAGCCAGTCTCAGCAAGCGGTCGGTGTCGCCTCCCGCAGCCTGGATGTACTTGTCCGCGATCCAGGGATAGGTGAAGATCTCCTGGAGACCGGCGGCAAGCGCCAGGTATTCCCTGATGGCCCGCTCGCTTTCAAAGTCGAGCTGGCGGACAGGTTTTTTCAACTTGATGCTGGGCGGTACGAACTCGAACTGGTCGTAGCCGATCATGCGACAGACTTCTTCCAGGATGTCATCTTTGATGCTGACATCACCGGTGGCCCGCCAAACCGGCACCTCCACCGTCAGCTTGTCTTCGCCATCGAAGTGGGTTTCAAAACCGAGCGGCGCCAGAGTGTGGATGATCTGGTCGGCGTCAAGGGCTCGGCCCGCCCGCACCTTCAAAAAGTCAAGCGACACTTCAAGGCTGATCGGCCGGGTTTCTTGCGCGCGTTGATGACCTGCCGCCGCAATCTTGGCCTGGGGCTGCAAGTCTGCCATCAGGGAGACCATGAGACCCAGCGCCTGGTCACAGCGGGGGGTATCGATGGCCTTCTCAAACCGGGAAGAGGCCTCAGTCCGAAGCTGATGGCGGGCCGCGGTCTTTCTGATCCCGATGGCCTCGAAGTTGGCCACTTCCAGAACCATGGCAGAGGTTGAGGG
>JAAZFK010000106.1 GCA_012511735.1 Clostridiaceae bacterium
ACTCTGTCCTTACGCTTGACCACCGTCGACTGGTCGTAACTGACCTGACCGGTCGTAATCCCGAAGGCGGCACTGTCGACCGCGTGCCGGTAGAGTTTGGAAGAATTAAGCAGCGCTTTTGAGGGGATACAACCCTCATTGAGACAGACACCGCCCAGTGCTTCTTTCTCAAAGAGCACAACAGACAAACCGGCCCGTCCGGCCCGCTCGGCAGCCACGTAGCCCCCCGGGCCACCCCCGATGATGGTGAGATCGTACATTGAAGACTCCTTTCAGGATCATGGATGATCCTGAAATACTATAACAGACCTTATGCGCGAAAAAAATCGCCGACAGGCCGCCGGAGCGCTTGTTGTTGACACTTATGAAATCAGCGTTCTTCCCTGAAGTAATTGAGACCGGTGCCGGCAGGTTGCGCGTGTTCTTTGATCTGCATCATGCTGGTAATGATCAGGACAATGATGGTGGCGATGTAGGGGAACATGCGGTAGATAGGGAGGGGGAGACCGCTGATCGGGACATACATATACATGACGCTCAGACCGCCGAAGATGATGGAGCAATAGATGGCACGAAGCGGATTCCATGTCGCGAAGATAACCAGGGCGATGGCCAGCCAGCCATAGCCGCTGATGCAGTCATGCACCCAAATGCCTTTTTGATCGACCATGGACATGTACATGCCGCCCAGGCCACACAAGCCGCCTCCGCCAAGCGCTGCCAGATAACGGTAGCGGGTTACGCTGATGCCGGCGCTATCCGCTGTGCCGGGACTTTCGCCTACAGCTCGAAGCGATAATCCCTTCCTGGTCCTGTTCAGAAACCAGCCAAGCAGGATGGCGACAGCCAGCGCGAAGTAAACCAGCCAGTTGTATTTGAAGAAGAGGGTGCCCAGTACAGGAATTTCTGAGAGTTTTCCGAAGTTGATACGCCCGTACATGGCCTTGGTTTCGGCGTTGACCGTCACGTAGCCGCCGGCCTTATGGCCCAGGACTTCACCAAAGAATTTGCCAAAACCGGTGCCGAAGATGGCCAGGGTCAAGCCGGTGACATTTTGATTGGCACGAAGGGAGACCGTCAGAATCGCGTAGATCAGGCCGCCGAGAGCTCCACACAGAAAAGCGAAGACAAAGGCGAAGACCGCGGCCAGCAGACCGCCGTGACCAAACCACTGTTCGACATACCAGGCACCGGCCAGTCCCGCAATGGCGCCCATATACATCATGCCTTCCACGCCCAGGTTAAGGCTGCCTGACTTTTCTGTCAGGATTTCACCGCAAGTGGCCAGTAAGAGGGGGGTACCTGCCAGGACAGCCGCGTTCAGAAGGCTGACAAGTGTATTCATGCCGATACCTCCTCAAGCATTTCTTCGATTTTCGTCTGACTGTGCCGGAAGACAAGTCTGTATTCCAGGAATAATTCGCAGCCCAGCATGAAGAAGAGGATGATCCCCGTCAACAGATCAGCGGCAGAGGCGGGAATCTTCATGGTGGACTGAATGGCCAGGGATCCTTTTTTCAGCATGGCGATAAAAACTGAAACAGGAATCATAATAAAAGGATTCAGTTTCGAGAGCCAGGCGACCGTAATCGCCGTGAATCCCACTCCCCCCGCGGTTGTCTCCGTCAAGGTGTAGTCGGCGCCCGCGATCTGGAAATAGCCTGCCAAACCGCAAAGCGCCCCTGAAATGAGCAGGGTCCGGATCTGGATCCATCGTGTGTTCATGCCCGCGTAACGGGCGGTATTCAGCGAGTCACCGATGACCGCGATTTCGTAGCCATGCTTGGTTTTTTTCAGGTAAAGAAAGGCTGCCAAAGCGAGCGTGAGCGCGAAAATCCAACCGATATGCACGCCGAATACTTTGGGCAGGACGATTTGACCCAGGGCGTCCTTGAAGTTGATGATTTTGGGGAAGGTTGTCCGGGGGGGCTGCCAGCTCTTCAGCTGCTTCAGATTGTTGATGTACTCAATGGCGATGTAATTCAACATCAGGGTAAAAAGCGTCTCGTTGGTTCCCCATTTAGTCTTAAAAAACGCAGGCAGAAAACCGAACAAGGCGCCGCCCGCGATGGCAGCGCTGATCATCAGAAGATGGAGAGGGGCGGTGCCGATGGCAGCCCCCGCATGGATGGCGGCGATGACCACATGCGAAGACAGAATCGCCCCCGCCAAAATCTGGCCCTCACCCCCAATATTCCAAAATTTCATTTTGAAAGCGAAGGCAATGGCAATGCCCGCGATAAGCAAAGGGACCGCCAACCTGAAAGTCTCAGCCGACGAGGTCTTGGTTCCGAAGGAGCCGGTGACCATGTTCAAATAAGCATTCACCGGATTTTTGCCGATGATGAGTAGCAGGAGGGCGCCGAGGAGAAGAGCCAGAACGAAGCCGGTCACATAGACCAGGAGCTTCTGTTTCCTTGTTACTGTTCCGCGCTTGGTAATCCTGACAAGCGGTTCTTTGATCACACAGACAGGGGGCACTTCGGGAGAAGGAGGGCATGGCGTTCCGGTTTTTCTGTCGCTCATACGGCCTTGTCTCCTTCCTGTCCGGGATGCTGATGTCCCAGCATCATGAGCCCGATCGTCTGCTTCGAGGTCCGGCGGGGTTCAACAACTCCCATCACCCGGCCACTGTGAAGGACCAACAGACGGTCTGAAATTTCCATCAGGACATCCAGATCCTCACCGATGAAGATCACGGCCACACCTCTTTCCTTTTGCTGGTTGAGCAGCCGGTAAATGGTGTACGAAGAGTTGATATCAAGACCGCGCACAGGGTAGGCGACGATCAACAGACGGGGGTTGGAGTCTATTTCACGGCCGACAAGGATTTTTTGGACGTTGCCGCCGGATAGTTTCCTGATGGGAGTGAAAACGTCAGGTGTGACGATTTCAAGTTCTTCCACCAGCCTTTCCGCTACTTTTTGAGGGGTTTTGCGGTCGACGAGGAAACTCTTACGCTGCTTGTAACTTTTCAGCATGATGTTGTCGACCATGTCCAATGAGGGCACCAAACCCATGCCCAGCCGGTCCTCAGGGACAAAAGCGAGCGCGATCCCCTTCCTGGCGATTTCATTGGGAGATTTGCCGACAATGTTTTCTTCCACCTCGAAACCGTTGACGTACCCTTTATAGAGTATGGCGCCTCCCGCGATGGGGTGGAGACCTGTGATGGCCTCACAAAGCTCTCTCTGTCCGCTGCCCGTGATTCCGGCAATACCAAGGATTTCTCCGCCATAAGCCTCAAGATCAACGTCTTCCAGTGCCCTGGTCTTGTCGGGAGTCAGGCAGGTCAGGGAGGTGATCCGGAGGACTGGTCTTTTATCCCCGATGATAGGCCGGTCGATCTCAAGTGAGACAGAACGGCCGACCATCATGTCGGTCAGGGACTGAATACTGGCGTCGCAGGTTTCAACCGTATCGATATACTCACCTTTTCGCAGGACGGTGACCCGGTCGGAGACAGCCAGCACTTCGTTCAACTTGTGGGTGATCAGGATGATCGACTTGTTATCTTTTTTCATGGCTCGCAGGATCTCAAACAGACTGTCTGTTTCCTGTGGCGTCAGAACAGCTGTGGGTTCGTCCAGAATCAGGATATCCGCGCCGCGGTAGAGCACTTTGATGATCTCAACTGTTTGCTTTTCAGAGATTGACATGTCGTAGACTTTTTTATTGGGATCAATCCGGAAACCATAGCGGTCGGCGATTTCCCGGACGTGCCGGGCAAGGGCCCGCCGGTTGATGGTCAAGGCGCCGGGCAGGCCCAGCACAATGTTTTCTGCGGCGGTGAAGACTTCAACGAGCTTGTAGTGCTGGTGAACCATACCAATATTGAGCGCGAAAGCATCCCTGGGTTCGCAGATAGCGACAGGAGTCCCGTTGATGCGCACCTCACCCAGATCGGGGAAGTAGATACCGGAAAGGACGTTCATCAGGGTGGTTTTGCCGCTCCCGTTTTCGCCCAGCAAAGAGAGAATCTCTCCCCGTCTCAGCTCAAGATGGACATCCTTCAGCGCCTCCACGGTTCCGAAGTTCTTGCAGATATGGCTCATTTCGACAACATGATCAACTGCCGGCTCTTGGAACTCTTGCATGGGATCCTCCCCGTCTGAGTTTTGGCGGATTAACCGTTCTTCTTTTGTCTACCTCAAAAATCGCCGCAATGCGGATAAACCTGACGCCCACATTGCGGCGATTCTACTTGCCGGGAAGGAGGCCCTCAGTCCGGCTCCCGGCTTGCTGACCAATCAGGCGACTTAGTCACCAATCATGGTAACACCTTCAAGGATGTGTTCCCAAGCGGGTGAAGAGGCCGGTTCAATGTAGGTCTCACCTTCCTTGACGACGACTTCGCCCTGGTTGTTGACCAGGGGACCGGTGAATACGTCCCAATCGCCTGAGACGATCTTTTCGCGGGCCGCTTCGATCGCTTCAGCCGTTCCCGGGGCGACCAGCGCCTCATTTAATCTGGAGATATCGACCGCACCCTCAGCCAGGCCCTCCCCCCAGTCTTTGGGGATGGCTTTACCGTCAACATAATTCGAGACGGCCAGGATCAGGTAGCGTGACCAGTCCCAAACAGCTGAGGTCAAGGTTGCGTTCGGAGCTGCACCGATCATGTCCGAGTTGTAGCCGACGTGGAAGGCTCCTTCCGCTTCAGCCGCTGTGGCGGGAGCGGTGGAATCGCAATGTTGGCCGATTACATCACAACCCTGTTCGATCAGGGCTTTGGCGACCTGGGCTTCCTTTTGCGGATCGTTCCAGGAATCGGTGTTCATCACGATCATTTCCACGTCAGGATTGACGCTCTTGGCGCCTAAATAGAAGCCGGTGAATCCCTGGATGCATTCCGCGAAGGGGTAGGCGTTGACGTAACCCAGCAGGTTGTTTTCGGTTTTAAGTCCCGCGGCAATGCCGGACAGGTAACGTGCCTGGTAGATCTTGCCAAAGTAGTTGTGGACATTGGGCATCTCGCTCACCGCGGCCTGATAGCCTGAGGCGTGACAGAATTCAACATCAGGATAGTCGGACGCGACTTCCATGACATAGTCCTCAAAGCCGAAGCTGGTCGCGAAAATAATGTGGCAGCCCTGTTCAACCAGCTCTCTCAGCGCGGCTTCACAGGCAGCGTCTTCCGCTGTGTTGAACTTGTTGACGATCTGGTCATCCGTCAAGCCGAGTTCTCTGGCCATTTTCTGGGTGCCCAGGTCATGGTTGTAGGTGTATCCCATGTCGCTGGGATCCGTTATGTGGACGAAACCAAGTTTGATATTCTCCAGGGTTACGCCGTCCGAGGCCGGGGGTGGAGCCTCTGTCGGTTCACCCGGTTCGCCTTCCGTAGGTGCCACGTCGGTCGGCTTTGGTTCGTCGGGTTTTTTGTCGCACGCCACCAATGTTATTACGAACGCGACGCACAACAAAACAACAAGCCATTTTCTTAGATGTTGCATAGCCTTTTCCTCCAAAAGGGTTATTGTATCGGTATCATATCACAAAAAATATGAGCAAAACAAGAAATTTTGCAGCAAATTGACGGTTAAGCAGCAAGCTTTGTCATTTGGTAAACTGGTTACAATCAGCCAGTCAACCATTGAATTCAGGAGTCCAAAATGCCTCAAACAAAATCAGAAATTCCCCAGCTTACGGGTTATACCTGTACACTTTGCCGGCAACATTACCCTTATCTGGAGGAAATGCTCACCTGCCCTCAATGCGGGGAAACAGGCATCCTCGATATCGATTATGATTACGATCTGATTGGGAGGAGCCTGAACCGGGACAGTCTCAGGCGCGATCAGGACAGAAGCATGTGGCGCTATAAGGCGCTCTTGCCTTTGGAGGACCGGGATTATTCCGATTTTCTCAGAATCGGCTGGACACCCCTTTACCGGTCTTTGCGTCTGGTGGATGAGCTTGGGATCAAGGGTCTTTATCTGAAAGATGACGGCTTGAATCCGACGGCTTCGCTCAAGGATCGGGCCAGTGGTGTCGCCGTTGCCAAAGCGCTGGAGCTGGGCTATGACACCATCTCCTGTTCCTCGACTGGAAACGCGGCTTCTTCCTGTGCCGGCAATGCGGCCCGGGCCGGTCTGAAAACGGTGATCTTCGTGCCTGAGCGCGCGCCACAGGGCAAGCTGGCGCAGATGCTGATCTTCGGAGCGCGCGTCGTATCAGTCCTGGGTGACTACCGCGAGACCTTCAACCTGTCCAAGGCGGCCATTGCCAAATATGGCTGGTATAATCGCAACGCGGGAATCAATCCCGTCATGGCTGAAGGAAAAAAGACCGTCTCACTGGAGATCGCCGAGCAGCTCGACTTCCAGCCCACCGACTGGGTCGCGGTGTCGGTCGGGGACGGTTGCACCATCGGAGGCGTTTATCTGGGTTTCAGGGATCTTTATCAGCTGGGAATGATTGACCGCATTCCAAGAATCCTGGGAATACAATCGACCGGCTGTTCGCCCTTTGTTGACGCCGCGCGGGATGGGGCCCACCTGAAGCCCAGCCCAGAAAACACCCTGGCCGACTCTATTTCTGTCGGCGTGCCCCGCAATCCCGTTAAAGCGCTTCGGGCTGTCTCCGCTTCGGGAGGCGCCTGGATCGCTGTCCCCGATCAGGCGATACTTGAGGCCATGCGGGACATGGGCGCCAAAGAGGGTGTTTTCGGAGAACCCGCGGGAGTTACCTCTTACGCGGGTGTCAGGCAAGCGGTCGCCCAGGGGGTTATTCAAAGGCATGAGACGGTGACCTGTATCTGTTCGGGGAGCGGTCTGAAGGATGTGGCCAACGCGCTGAAGGCAGCGGGGAATCCCATACGAAGCCGTCCCGACCTGGAAGAATTGGAAAGAACCGGTCTGTTTGCATAACGTTTGTTATGGACAAAGCAGGGGTATAACAAGGATGATAGAACCTGATATTGCGATCTACGATTGAGGAGGTATTGTGATGAGTCAATATGAAAAGGTCGGTGTCTTCTATCTGGGCACTGAAAACAGAGATTTGGACGGTGACGGGCGGGCTGACTACATGTTGCTGGATTCCCGTGATCTGGTGACCCATGCCATGATCGTCGGCATGACGGGCAGTGGCAAGACGGGTCTGGGAATTGACATGATTGAAGAGGCCGCCATGGACGGCATTCCTACGATCGTCGTCGATCCCAAGGGGGACATGGGCAATCTGCTCCTTACCTTTCCCGACCTGAGTCCCCAGGATTTCGAGCCATGGGTGCACCCGGAAGAGGCGGAAAAGGAAGGCATCACGGTCAGTGAGCTGGCAGCCAGGAAGGCGGATATCTGGAGAAAGGGCCTGGCGGATTCCATGCAGGATGGCGAACGGATCCGCGCGCTTCGCCAGAATGCGGAGTTTGCCATTTATACGCCGGGTGGTCAGTTCGGCAGACCCTTATCCCTGGAGGGTATGTTCAGGAAACCCGCACCGACCATTATGGAAGACGCGGAAGTCTTCCAGGAAGTTGTCTCGACCACTGCGACCAGTCTTCTTCATCTGGTGGGAATAACAGATGCCGATCCCGTATCCAGCCGGGAACATGTATTTCTGTCAACCCTGATCCAGAAGACCTGGCAGGATGGCTACGACCTGGCCATTCCCACCCTGATCCACTGGATCGGCAAGCCGCCGGTCAAAACCATCGGAGTCATGGATGTGGACACCTACCTGCCTGAAAAAGATCGCTTCGCTCTGGCGCTCCGCTTCAATAACCTGATCGCATCCCCGGCCTTCGCCGCCTTCATGGACGGCGAGCCATTTGATATTCAATCCCTGCTCTATACAGCCCAGGGCAAGCCGAAAATTTCAGTCCTTTCCATTGCCCATCTGGCGGACGCCGAGCGCATGTTTTTTGTCACCTTGCTGCTCAACCGCATGATCGCCTGGATGCGCACGGAACAGGGAACTTCTTCACTGCGCGCACTCTTCTATATGGATGAGGTGTTCGGTTACTTTCCCCCCATTGCCAACCCACCGGCAAAGAAACCCTTGCTGACTCTCCTGAAGACCGCCCGCGCCTACGGCCTGGGAATCGTGCTTGCCACACAAAATCCTGGCGATATCGATTACAAGGGCCTGTCGAACGTCGGTACCTGGTTCGTGGGCCGGCTGACAACCGAGCGGGATCGCACCCGCTTGCTGGAGGGCATGGCGGACGAATCCGTTGAGGGGATCAGCCGGGCGGAGCTGGGCAGACTGATCGCGGGTCTCCAGCAGCGCCAGTTCATTATGCGTTCGGTTCAGGGAGGCGAACCAATCCTCTTTCAGACCAGGTTTGCCATGTCCTATCTGGCGGGTCCCCTGACACGGGATCAGATTAAGTTCCTGGCGTCAAAGTCCGGAGATGTCGTCCCGACGCCGGCGTCAGGTCCAGTACCCGGGGCTGGCTTTTTCGTACCGGAACCAATGCCGGAACCCTTTGTTCCCTCGGCAAGTGAGGAGGTGGCGGCCGCGCCAGGTCCGGCTCCCGCACCCGCGCCTGCAACAGGCCTGGCCGGACCACCGATTGAAGAGGTCACGGTAGCTCCTCAAGCCGCCTCAGGCATACCCGTCAGTTATTTACAGGGAACACCCGGACAGAAATACAAACCCGCGCTGGCAGGTTTCCTGACCGTCTACCTCAAGGATGAAAAACGAAATATCTCCCATACGGAAAATGTGACCCGTTTTACTCCCCTTGGTGGCGGTGTCGTGCCGGTTGAATGGAATAACAGGCTGGATCTGGATTTGACGCTGGATGATCTTGATACGGAACCGACTCCGGGCGCAAGCTTTGCGGAACTTCCACCTGAGGCCAAATTGAAAACAAGTTTTACTGCCTGGCAGCGGGCCCTGGTCGATACGGTCTGGCGTGAATCGACCGTTGAGATCCGGGAACACAAGAAGCTGGGGCTGGTCTCTGAACTGGATGAAGAAGAACGTGATTTCATTGCCCGGGTCAAAATGGCGGCCCGCGAGCAACGCGACATCGAACTGGACGAATTGGAAGCCAAATATGAGAAGAAGCGGCTGGCCATCGACGAGCGGATCGCCAAAGCGGAAGAAAAGGTCGACCGGGTCAAGGACCAGGCCAAGGACGCCAAGGTTCAATCCGCCATCTCTTTTGGCGCGGCTGCCCTGGGCGCTGTTTTGGGGAAATCCCTGGTCAGTCAGTCCAATGTCTACAAGTCAGCGACAGCGGCCAAAAGTCTGTCGCGCGCCAGCAAGTCCTCGAGCAATATCGGCCGGGCGCAGGAATCCATGGAACGGGTTGAGCAACAGCTGACCCTCCTGGAAGAAGACATGAAAAAAGATATCAAGGCCTTGAGCGAGCGCTACGACAAGGCGGCTGATGATATCGTCACGGTGACGGTCAAGCCGCTGAAAAGCAATGTGGTGGTCAATGCCTTCATCCTTGTCTGGTTGCCTGAAAGCTGATCCTCTCAGAAAGATTGATCGCGGATGACTTGAACCAGGTCATTCGCGATCACCTGACGCGAAGTCCCGCCGACCGTTTCCTCCTCATCAATCTTGTGGAGGAGGCGGTCGGCGATTTCTTCAGGACGAAAAGGGGATCCGGGGAGACGGGACGACATTTCCTCAAAGAAATCGCTGTCCAGGGCGTCACTGTAGATCACGGCGTCAGTGATGATGCCGGCTTCCACCTTGAGCAGAATCTCAGCCTGGCCCCAGGGGAGACGCCCGGTTTCGATCCTGGCATCGAAGTCAATGGTTTTGCCATACCTCCAATCCCAGGAAGCGTAGCGTTCTTCAAGCCGGAGGAGTTCTTCCCCACGCTCGATGGCTGATGCGTCAATGGAATCGATCGCAAGTCCCTGGCCATACTGCTCGATGAAGGAAGCAACAACAGATTGGCTCAGCTCCTCAGTGTTCAGATCCT
>JAAZFK010000016.1 GCA_012511735.1 Clostridiaceae bacterium
TTACCTTTACCAACAAAGCCGCCGATGAAATGAGGGAGCGGGTCATCCAACTGATTGGCCCCCAGAGCCGGGGCAGCTGGATCGGGACCTTCCACGCCATGATGCTGCGGATTCTGCGGCGTCACGCTGAACTGCTTGGCTACCGCACAGGCTTTTCCATCTTTGATTCATACGATCAGAAGCGTGTCATGGCGGAAGTGCTCAAGGCCTTGGGGATCAGTGAGCGGATGCTGTCACCGGCGGACGCCCTGAGGCGGGTCAGCCATTTCAAGAACAATGACCTGACGCCGGAGGAAGTAGATGAGGTGGCCTCCTACGGCGCTTTTGGCAAAAAATGGTCGGAACTCTTCCAGGCCTATCAGAAATCGCTTTTTGACAAGAACGCCATGGACTTTGATGACATCCTGACTCAGACCCTGCGCCTCTTCCGCGAGCATCCGGCTGTGCTGGACCAATACAGGGAGCGCTTCCGTTACATTCTGGTGGATGAGTATCAGGATACCAATGCGGTTCAGTACGAACTGGTCAGACTTCTGTCTTCCGGACACCGGAATCTTTGTGTAGTTGGGGACGATGACCAGTCCATCTATTCATTCCGGGGCGCGACCATCCGCAACATTCTCGATTTTGAAAAAGATTTTCCTGATTGTACCGTGGTCAGGCTGGAGCAAAACTACCGGTCGACGAAAAAGATCCTGGAGGCGGCTAACCACGTGATCGAGGACAACCAGGGCAGGAAGGCGAAGACACTGTGGACCGCGCTTGATGAGGGGGATCCCATCCAACTTTACCGGGCGGCTGACCACATGGAAGAGGCCCGCTACGTGGCCCGGGGGATCCAGCGGCGTTTCCAGGCCGCCAAGAAAGGGGAGAAGCCGGAAATCGCGGTTCTTTACCGGATGAACGCACTTTCCAGAAACCTGGAGTTTGCTATCCGGGAATTGGGTTTGGATTACCGGATTTATGGGGGAACCCGCTTCTATGACCGGGCGGAGATCAAGGATGTGACCGCCTATCTGGCCCTGATTCAATCCACTGAAGATGACCTGGCCTTCCGTCGTGTCGTCAACCAACCCCGCAGGGGGATCGGGGACGTGACCCTCGAAAGACTGGCCGGCTTGGCTGAAAGAGAGGGACTTTCGCTCTTTGAGGCGGCCAGGATCGCCGGCGGGGAGCCCAGTTTGGACCGGGTCGCGGGAAGACTGATGATCTTCGTCAAGCTGATCGATCATCTGCGGGAAGCGCTCAGCGATGAAGGTTTGACCTTTGCTGAATACATCAGGAAGGTGGAGGAGGACACTGGCCTGATCGCCCACTATGAGGCGCTCAAAGCCAAGGGGGACTTCGAGGCGCAATCCCGCCTGGAGAACCTGATTGAGTTGATCTCGGATGCCATCGATTTTGAGGCAAGGCTGCAGGTGGAAGCCATCGATGACATGTGGGAATTCGAGCCTGAGGAGTTGACGGATCACCTGGCGGACCATTCCAATGCCGGCCTGCTTCGTCTCTTCCTGGAACGGGCCGCGCTTTACAGCGACCAGGACAAGGAAAAAGACGCGCCCTCAGTCTCCCTGATGACCATCCACAATGCCAAGGGTCTGGAGTTTGACACTGTCTTCATCGTGGGCGCCGAAGAGGATATTTTCCCCAGCATCCGCGCCCAGGAAGAAGCGGACGGAATCGAGGAGGAGAGGCGGCTGGCCTATGTGGCCATTACCAGGGCCAAGAAGGAATTGATCATTACCTCGGCGGTATCGCGCCTTCTTTTCGGATCTACCCAATACAACCCGCTTTCACGTTTCGTGGAGGCCATCCCCGAAGAGCTGGTTGAGAAGACCGGTTATTTTGGCTATACGTCGTTTGCGCCAAGCCAGGAGGAGCGACGGGATTCGTCCGGATGGGGAGCCGACAGTCCGGCGCCCTGGTTGCGCTTCGTGCCGAAGAAGACCGATGATCCTGAAGAGGAGCCGGATTACAAGGCAGTGACCCGCCTCAGTCCCAAGCCGGTGCCCAAGCGGTCCTCAGCCGCCTTGGATGCCGACAAGCTCAAAATCGGCGATACAGTCCATCATGTTTCTTTCGGGGCGGGAACCATTGAAGGCATCACCAGGACCGGCGACGACGCCATCCTGACTATTGATTTCAACGGCGTGACCAAACGCTTTATGGCCAGCCAGTCAGCGCTTTCACGCGACGGCTGAGGTCAGCGCCTCCGGGCAGGGAGGGTTTTATTGTGTCTGATGTTGACAGACCGGCGTCCATGACGACCCGTGAACGCAAGGAAAAGACAGAGGCGGCCTTGCTGTCTCCTTTCGCCATGCGGGCCGAGGAGAGCCGGGGCCGGATCAGGCCGGAGGAGGCCTGTGAGGTGAGGACCATTTACGAACGCGATATGGGGCGCATCCTCTACTCGCTGCCCTTTCGCAGGCTTCGCCATAAAACCCAGGTCTTTTTTGATCCGCAAAATGACCATGTCTGTACCCGGATGGAGCACGTCCTCTATGTCAGCTATCTGGCCGAGACCATCGGACGGGCACTGGGACTCAATACTGACCTGATCCGGGCCATCGCGCTGGGCCATGACATCGGGCACGCCCCTTACGGGCACGCGGGGGAAGAAAGCCTGGACCGGCTGGTGAAACAGCATGGGGGAGATCTGACTTTCTGTCATGAGCAGCACGGTCTTCGTGTGGTGGACATCCTGTCGGAACACGGGCAGCGTTACGGGCTTAATCTGAGTTTTGAGGTCAGGGACGGCATCGCCTCCCACTGTGGTGAACGGTATGACGAATTCGTGCTGGTTCCCCTGCGCGACAAGAAGGAAGAGGATCTGATCCCCGGATCACTGCGCCATGATCCGCCCGCTACGCTGGAGGGCTGCGTCGTGCGCTTGACCGACCGGATCGCTTACGTCGGCCGCGACATTGAGGACGCGACCCGTAGCGGCCTCTTTTTCTTTGAGGAACTGCCGGCCTCCATCCTGTCAACCCTGGGCCACAACAACACGGCCATGGTCGATACCCTGGTCAAGGACGTGATCGCGAACAGCCTGGGCCAGGACGCCATTATCATGAGCGACCGGACAGGCCGGGCGCTCAAGCAGCTGATCGACATCAACTACGAGCGCATCTACACGGCTCCCCGCGTCATGCGCTACGAAGCCCAGGTGGGAAATACACTTGAAGGACTCTTTGATTATTATCTGGACCTGGCGGTCAGGGGACCGGATGACAAGAGCCCGCCGGCCCAGTCCTTCTACGATTACAAAAATCGCCATCCTGAACGGGGGGCGGGTCCGGTCAGAATTGTCGCGGATTACATCGCCGGCATGACCGACCCCTTTGCCAGCCGTATGTTCAAGATGATTTTCGGAGTCTGAGAAAATGAATACCAACTTTTTTGCCATGATGCACCGGATGCGCTACATCAACCGCTGGGGCCTGATGCGCAACACGGAGCTGGAGAACATCCAGGAGCACTCCCACGATGTCGCCGTGATCGCCCACGTCCTGGCTCTTGTCAGGCGGCAGTATTTCGCGGAGGACCGCCTATGTCCGGATCCGGATTTTGTCGCCAGCCTGGCGCTGTTCCATGATCTTCCCGAAATCATCACAGGGGATATGCCCAAGCCGGTCAA
>JAAZFK010000107.1 GCA_012511735.1 Clostridiaceae bacterium
AAGTATGGCCACCTCGGGTGGGTTAATGATTGCCCGGAAATGTGTAATTCCGTACATACCGAGGTTGGAGATTGTGAATGTCCCGTTCTGAACTTCATTCAGCTCGATGCTGCCCTGACGTGCCTTCTGGCTGAGGTTGGTCAGCTTTGAGGCCGTTTCCTGAAATGACAGGTGGTTGGCATCATGAATCACGGGGACGATCAGTCCGTCATCGATCGCGGTCGCGACGCCCACGTTGATCTCATTCCAGAGGTGGATGCCGTCATCCAGCAAAGAAGCATTCAAGTATCGGTTGCGTTCGAGCGCCCAGGCCACAAGTTTCACCAGGATCGCGGTGACGGAGATTTTGGTATCTGAATTTGCATTCAGACGGCTCCGCCATTCTTCAAGCCGGGTCATATCAGCTTCGATCGTCTCGAAGATATGAGGCGCGGTTTGAAAGCTTGATTGCATTTTTTGCGCAATATAAGCCCGCTTGCCCACCATGGGGACAATCTCCGCCTGAAGTTTCGCGCGGGTCTCTTTTGAAGGTGGTGCCATCCGAGCCACGTCATCCGCTTGGATTCTTCCAAAAGGACCACTGCCCTTAAGCGAATCCAAAGCGACGCCCTCTTCCCGGGAGATCCTGCGGGCTGCCGGCGTGGCGGCAACTTTTCCATCCGGATCGCTTACGATGGAAACTTCAGCTTCCGCTTTCACTTCAGCTTCAACATCCGCTTCCGGAGCATCCGCCGGGATCTGCTCCACCTCCGTGGCGGCCTCTGTTGTTTCTGTTGCGCCGGGAATATCACTTAACTCTTCACCGGGTTCCAGAATGTAGGCAATGACGGTGGCGACAGGAACCACGTCACCTTCCTGGTAACGTATGCCTGCCAGGACACCATCGCCGGGAGAGTTCACGTCAATGGCTACCTTATCCGTTTCTGCCGTGAGCAATAATTCGTCGTATTTTACGAGATCGCCCTCCGATTTTTCCCAGGAAATAATGGTAGATTCTTCCTGGTCCATATCCACTTTAGGCATAATGACTTGTATTGCCATATTAATAATCTCCTCTGATGATGGCTCGGATTTCCCTTTCGATGTCATCTTCCTGGGGAACTGCGGCTTTTTCCAAGACACGGTTGTAAGGAATCGGCACATTCTTCCCAGCCAGACGCCTCATCGGGGCATCCAGATAATCAAAAGCCCGGCTGGAGGAGATAAGCGCCATGATTTCTCCGGCCCATCCGGCGGTTTCGCAGGCCTCATGGACGACCAGCAGTTTGCCTGTCTTGGTCACGGAGTTGATGATGGTCTCACTGTCAAGCGGTACCATGGTGCGGGGATCAATGATCTCCACATCAATGCCTTCACTCTCCAGTTTTTTCGCCACTGCCAGTGACTTATGAACCATGACACCATTGGTCACGATGGTCAAATCCTTGCCGGCACGTTTGATGTCGGCTACGCCGAACGGAATGCTGTAATCTTCTTCCGGCACTTCGCCTTTCATTTTGTAGAGCAATTTATGCTCAACAAAACAAACGGGATTGTTGTCATGAATGGCTGTTTTCAAAAGACCTTTGGCATCGTAAGGGGTCGAAGGGGTGACGACTTTCAAGCCTGGCAGATGCATGAGCAGCGTTTCCAGAGATTGAGAATGCTGAGCCGCCGCACCTGTACCTGAGCCGCTGGGCATACGGATCACCATGGGCACCGTCGCTTTACCGCC
>JAAZFK010000108.1 GCA_012511735.1 Clostridiaceae bacterium
GGCTCGCGGGACGCGGAAGACAGGGATGTCGAGCGCTGCGAGTTGACGGACAAGGGGCTCGAGGGGCTTGAAGCCCTGGAGAACCAGATCCCCGTCACTACCAGGCGATTCCTGACAGCCTATCTGGACCGGACCCACCTGCAACGAACCACTGCTGACACCCTGACCGCAAAAGTGGAAGAAACCCCGGATGGCCGTTTCCGCCTTACCTGCCGGCAGCTGGAAGATGACGACAGCAGTTTCTCTTTTACTCTCTTATTGCCTACCGAGGCAATGGCCCGCAAAGCGGCATCCAACTGGCGTGAAAGGCCGGGCACCATTTTTTCTGCCCTGCTGGACTCCCTCCTGGCTGTAGATAAAGAAAAGCCCTGACCGGTCAGGACCGGCCAGGGCGAAAATACAGGGCAGGATGCAGGAAGGATTAGAGGACTTCCTCATCAGGCAGCGCCTTCATGCGGGCTGCCAATTCTACTGCGTATGCCTTGATGGCTTCCTCGTCATCCTTGGCGGGCAGGCCACGCACCAGCAAGGGCTCAAGCCGTTCCGCTTTATGTTTGCCCAGGAGACCCTCCAATTGTTTGACCATCTGGGAACCCCAGCCATAAGAACCCGCGATTCCGATGTACCTGACAGGCGGGTTGATCCCGCCGATCAGCATGGTCATGGCGGCGACCAGTGGATGGGCGCCTCCCAGGACCGCAGGCGAAGCCAGGATCAGGGCTCCGGCGAATACTGATTCAGTCAGCACCATGCCGATGGGGACACGGAGATCATGCCGGGCATTGCCCAGGTCAACCAGCTTGACACCTATCCCCTCATCACTCAGGGTTTTGGCCAGGAGCCGGACCATCCGGTTGGTACTCCCGTGCATGGAGACGTAGGCGATCAGAACATCGCGGCTGGTCTTGTCCGAGCCCATCCGCTCGTATTCGGAAAGAATGACATCCGGATCGAACCAGACAGGTCCGTGGGCCGCGCAAATGATGGCCGGATCAAGGGCTCTGACTTTTTCGACATAGCGATTCACATGTGCCCGGAACGGCATCATGATCTCGGAATAATAGGTACGCGATTGCTCCAGCCGGATGCTTTCATCCGGTTTCCCCGGCACGTCGGGCGAATAGTGGCTGCCGAACAAATCCGAGGGGAAGAGAATCCGCTCCTCCGCCATCCAGAACATGGTGTTGTCAGGCCAATGGGCAAAGGGTATAGGCATGCATTCCAGGCTGACCCCGCCCAGGTCCACCTTGTCCCCTTCAGCGACCACGAGCATGTCTTCCACCGGCAGATGGAGCAGGACACCCAGGAACTCCGCCACCTTGGCGCTGGCGACGATTTTTGCTCCCGGGAAACGATCCAGCAGGATCCGCGCGGCACCCGAATGATCTTGCTCCGCGTGCAGGGAGAAGATGTAATCGAGCTGGTCCACTCCCATCTCCTGTAAGTTGTGGAGCAGTTGGTCAACTGTATCTTCCTGAACAGGGTCGATCAGGGCTGTTTTTTCGTCACCCCTGACAAGAAAACTATTGTAGGGCGTTCCGTAAGGTGTTGGCATCAGGCAATCAAAGTACTGCAGGCCGGCGTCGATTGCGCCATCCTGGGTGACTCGTTCCGTCACTTTTTGCATGGTCATGTAA
>JAAZFK010000109.1 GCA_012511735.1 Clostridiaceae bacterium
AGCGCGAAAGAGAGCGGCCTGTCCCGGATCTTGATTGTCGAGCGCGACGTCGAACCCGGAGGGATTTTGAATCAATGCATTCACAATGGATTCGGTCTCCACTATTTTGGCCAGGAGTTGACAGGACCCGAATACGCTGCCCGCTTGACGGACAGATTGGCGGAGGGAGGCATCGATCTTCTCTGCGATACCATGGTTTTGTCTATCGAACCCGGTGAGGTATGCCATCGCGTTTGTCTAATGAGCGCCAGCCAGGGCTATCGTTACCTTGAAAGCGACACGGTGATCCTGGCCATGGGTTGTCGTGAGCGGACGCGGGGCGCGATTGGCATCCCGGGAACCCGTGCTTCGGGGATCATGACAGCCGGTACCGCTCAGCGCTACGTCAACATGGAGGGCTACATGGTAGGCCGGCGGGTGCTTATTCTGGGTTCCGGCGACGTCGGGCTCATTATGGCGCGCCGGATGACTCTGGAGGGCGCTCAGGTGCTGGCCTGCGTCGAGATGATGCCCTATCCGGGCGGTCTTGCGCGCAATCTGGTCCAATGCCTCGATGATTACGATATCCCTCTCCTTCTGTCGCATACGGTGACAAAAATCGAAGGCAAAAACCGCGTTGAGCGGGTCATTGTTGAACAGGTGGATTCTTCTTTTCAACCGGTTGTGGGAAGCGCACAGTACTTTGAAGTGGACACAATTCTCCTTTCAGTCGGCCTGATTCCTGAAAACGAGCTGACCCGGGCAGCGGGAATCGCCATCGATCCCAAAACATCAGGTCCTGTCGTCGATGAAAATAAAGAAACCTCGGTTAAAGGTATTTTTGCCTGTGGCAATGTACTCCACGTTCACGATCTGGTCGATTATGTGACGGAAGAAAGTGAGGAAGCAGGCCGGTTTGCCGCCAGTTATGTGCTTGACAAGGAAAAAAAACAAGACAGGCGGGAGAGCGGTCCCTCAATCCAACTGGTCGCGGGACAAGGCATCGCCTATACCATTCCCCAGAAGTTAAATCCTGGGAAAGAAGGTGGGAGCATCCGCGTCTTTTTCCGCGTCTGTCAACCGCACAAGCGGCCGAAGCGGGTCACCTTGCGTGATGGGGAAGAATTGCTTGCGTCTTTCCGGCGCCCTTACATGGCACCGGCGGAAATGGAGCAATTGAAAATTAGAAGTGAATTGATCGGCCGGGTCAAGGGAGACAGGCTGACCCTTTCGATCGAAGAGTAGGGGATCCGGGTGATGAGAGAATTGATCTGCATTGTTTGTCCGCAAGGTTGTCACTTGAAAGTTGACGAGGACAATGATTACCAAGTAAGCGGACATGGCTGTGCCCGCGGCGTGACTTACGGCAGGGACGAGGTGATGAACCCGCTGCGGACGATCACGTCCACTGTCTGTGTGGACAGCAGCCGTCATCCCCGCTGTCCGGTTAAAAGTGACCGGCCAATCCCCAAAAAGATCCTGCTTGAGGCGGTTGCCCTGCTCGATCAGATCCGGCTGACGACCCCCGTCCATCGGGGCGATATTGTTTTGGAGGGAATCCTGGGTTATCCATCCGACTTTGTCGCGACCAGGGATATTTTAGAGTGAGGTGATTCGATGGCCGCATACGTGATGGCGCTTGACGCCGGGACGACCAGCAACCGTTGCATTCTCTTTGACGGGGAAGGCAGGATCCGCTCGCTTGCTCAAAAAGAGTTCCGCCAGATCTTCCCCCAACCGGGTTGGGTCGAGCACGACGCCAATGAAATCTGGTCGACACAGCTGGGGGTGGCCGTGGAGGCCATGAGTAAGATCAACGCCCGGGCTTCCGATATTGCCGCCATCGGTATCACCAATCAAAGAGAAACGACTGTGCTCTGGGATAAAGAGACAGGCGAACCTGTCTATAACGCCATCGTCTGGCAGTGCCGGCGGACTTCAGAAGAATGCGACCGGTTGAAAGCCGAGGGCCTGACAGATCTCTTCCGGAACAAAACAGGCCTGGTCATCGACGCCTACTTCAGCGCCACGAAAATCAAGTGGATTCTCGATCATGTGCCCGGCGTACGAGAAAAAGCACGGCAAGGCAGAATTCTGTTTGGAACCGTTGAAAGCTGGCTGATCTGGAAACTGACACGGGGCGCGGTCCATGTGACCGATTACTCCAACGCGTCCAGGACCATGCTGTTCAATATCCGTGACCTGACCTGGGACCAGGAGCTGCTTGAATTGCTCGATATTCCGCCGCAAATCCTGCCGCAGGTCAAGTCTTCGAGTGAGGTCTTCGGCCATACTGATCCCTCTTTCTTCGGCGGAGCGGTTGCGATTTCCGGTGCGGCAGGTGACCAGCAGGCGGCCTTGTTCGGCGAAGCCTGTTTTCGGGCGGGCGAGGCCAAGAATACGTACGGGACAGGTTGCTTTCTGCTGATGAACACAGGCAATCAACCGGTTTTCAGTAAAAAAGGCCTGGTGACCACCATCGCCTGGGGCTTGAACCGGCAGGTGACCTATGCGCTCGAGGGATCCATTTTCGTCGCGGGAGCCGCTGTGCAGTGGCTGCGCGATGAGATGCACCTGATTAAGACGGCGGAGGAATCGGAGGTGCTGGCGCTCCAGGTGGAGGATACGCAAGGCTGTTATGTGG
>JAAZFK010000110.1 GCA_012511735.1 Clostridiaceae bacterium
CGCCGATGACGGAATCAGTTTAGCATAATCCAGCCGCTACGCCCTTCAACAAAGACCCAACCGACTGAAACTGGAAGAGGATTCAGCTCCTACAATCACATGGTCGAGAACCGGGATTCCCATCATCTTCCCCAGCTCTGAAAACTTCCTTGTCGATTCAATATCTGCCTGTGAGGGAGACGAATCGCCGCTGGGGTGGTTATGGACCAGAACGATCGACGCCGCGTTGGCCTTGACGGCTTCCCGGAAAATATCGCGGGGATGGATGACTGCGGCCGCAAGACCTCCCTGGGAGATCTTGACCGACTTGATAATCCGGTTGCGGGTGTCCAGCAAAAGAACGTGAAATTCTTCTCTTGGCAGATAACGCATGGTCGCTTCGACATGTTTGATCACATCATCCGGACCTGAAGCTTCGATTCTGATCTCCGATTTGCGTTCGGCCACCGCCCGCTGCCCGATCTCGACCGCAGCCAGTGTCCGGATGGACTTGACTCGGCCAATGCCGGGTATGTCCTGAAGCTCCTGCGGACTCATCTCCAACAGACCTTTAAGCCCGCCACTCGCTTTCAGCACTTTTTGTGCCACCTGAAGTGCTGTCTCCCCTCCCCGTCCGCTCACGAGAATGACGGCCAGTAATTCCGCGTGACTGAGCGATCCGATCCCTTTCCGCTCCGCTTTTTCATAAGGCCGCTCAGACACAGGAAGTTCCTTCATGGTCAATCTGACCTCTTGTCCTCTTTTGTTTTCGTCAGTCACCGCCAATCTCTCCTTTATCTTTTTTGAATTTTCCTTTGCAAAGCAGGCAAAAGAAAGCCTCAAAATGCTTCTGTTTCAGATGAGATAAGTAGAAGGCAGGTAGGTCAGTTGCCTCCGCAAGCCCGGATGACCAGGATCGACAAGGCGTCTTCCTCCGCAAGGCGGCCTGTTTTGACCGCGTAATCAGCCTGGAAACAATTTTCCAACATCACTTCCAGCCTTTCCAGGTTAAACCGCCTGGCTTGTTGGGCCAGTTTACGGGCAAAAAACCGGCTTTGAGTGACTCCACTCGCTATGATTCCATCACTTGTACCTGCTTCAGACGCCACCAGCAAATCACGTGTCTGTCGCGCCAGCATGGTTTGGATAAACAAGGGCGCTTCCCGTCTTGCAAGCAAAACATCCAGCCGCTCCAAGGCCTGTTCAATCCGACCCGCGGCGATGGCATCCGTCAGGTCAAAGATTTTTCCTGTCAGGTCCTCACGGCACAGATAGTCAATATCAGAAAGGGTAATATCACGATGTTGCTTATAACGAAAATACAGAAAGACCGTGGTCAATTCATTGAAAATATCCGCCATGGACGATTCACAGCGCTGAATCAGAGATTCTGCCGCCTCCCTGGTAATCCTGAGCTCTTCCCGGCTGCACAGGACGGAAATCCATCGCTGAAGATCCGCCAGGCTCTGGCGGCCCAGCTTGGCAGTTAAGGCGCCCTGTCTGCGCATTTTTCGCAGCAGTGGATGAGCCGCACTGACGGTCTCTTCCGTAAACACCAGGTGACAGTTCTCCGGAAGTGATGTCAGGGCATCCGTCAACTCGGCGGTCAGGTGATCCTTACCTGGCTTCGCAAAAAAGCCACTTTGGTCCAGGGTGATCACTTTATGATTCGAGACCAGAGGAGGGGTTCTGATTTCGGCAAGCAGACGGTTGCTATCAATTGAGGACGGCCTTCCATCCCCGACCAGTTTGACCAGATCCATGGTCTCGGCGCCGGGACTTATCAGGCTGGTCAGAATCCGGTCCCGCACCTGCCTGATCAGGAAGTCTTCCTCACCGGTTAAAATGTAGGCAGAGCGATCCGCCGCCCGTCGAAGATCTCTGTCGGTTTCCGTATAATCAAGCCATTTGTCAAGAATCGGTCTCACCTGGCGGGTGTCCTCTTTTCTCAGTCATCGGGGCTTTTCAGCCACGTTGTTATGGTACCCTTTCCTCCCCGGATCTTCAAGAAAACCGCGCCGCTCCTGTCGGTCCGATAGAGACTTGCACCGCGCTGGTCCAGGCGGTCCAGCACATCGGGATGGGGATGTCCGTAGCGGTTGTTGCGACCCGATGAGATCAGCGCGATGCCTGCGTCGCAGGCGTCCAGAAAAGCGTCCGAACTCGAATACCTGGAACCGTGGTGAGGGACATGGAGCAGCCGGGAGGAAAAGTCCCTGCCAGTCCGGATGAGCTGTCCCTCGCCTTCCTCTGTCAAGTCCCCCGTCATCAGGATCGACAAACCTTCTATGGTCACCCTCATCACGAGCGAAGCCTCGTTCAGGTCGACCAGGCCTTCTCTTGGCGCCGGGTGCAAGACTTCGACCAGCCAGCCATCCAGACTGAATGAGTCACCCTGCTTTAAAGAATCGACCGCAGTCCCGGATTGATAGGCTATCAACAAAAGTTCATCGGTCATGTTGTCTTCCTCATCAACCTCCCTGGCATCCACCGCCGGCAGAAACAGTTGCCCGATGAATCCGGCCTCCATTAATTCCGCGATCCCGGCAGCGTGATCCGCATGCGCATGCGTCACGACGGCCAGGTCAATCCTTCGAAGCGACAGGGTTCTGGCGGCTGGAATGATTGTGCTGAAACCATTCCCCTTATCACCTCCATCAATCAGTAGACTTCGGCCGGATCCGGACACAAATAAACTTGCGTCCCCCTGGCCTACATCCAGGAAAAGAACCTGGCTCTGATCAGGATGGTAAAAAACCAGCCAAACTGCGAGGATCCAGATCAATGACGCGAGAAGCACACAAGTCAGACGCAAGGGTCTCCTGCCTAAACGGTTCAGTTTCAGAAGGAAGATGACGGTCGGCAGTGGTATCAGGAGAAAGATCAAACGAAGTGGAACGAAAGCCTGATTAAACTTGGCGACTATTTCAGACAAGCACAAAATGAGCCAAGAGACTGGTTTCAGCAAGAATAAAAACAAGCTTATTGCCAGCTTCTCTACTCCTGTGCCTGCAGGAAGGCAGGACAGGATCAACACCGCCGGATAAGAGACAGCCATCAGGCAGGCCGCCAGAGGCAGGGCGATCACGTTGACCAGAGGGGACAGCAGGTGAATTCCGGGAGAAGTCGTCATCTGATAAGGCAAAAGGATGAGTTGAGCTGTAAGCGAAAAGCAAAGAGTAGTTTTAAACTTCTGTCGAATCGAATCCTCCCGGCAGGACAGGCGCGTGGCTGTATAGGAGACGGCTCCTGCAGTTGTGAGACTCATCCAAAAAGACTGGTCGTAAATGGAATAGGGCTGGCTTACCAGCAGCGCCGATCCGGTCAAAAACAAGAGATTGAAAAGATCCCTGCGCTGTCTCATAAGGGGATCCAGTCTGGTCGCCATGGTCATGATCGAGGCTCTGCTGATGCCCGTCTTCCAGCCGCTCAGAATTCCCGGCAAGAGGATCAGAGGAAGTGTCAGCCCCTGTCTCAGTCGTCTGGGGGAGGATGTTCGCCGGGCCAGCCAGGCGGCAGGTCCAAGGAGAAAGATCAGATGGGTTCCTGACACGCTCGTTAAATGTGAAAGGCCAGAGGCCCGAAGCCAGTAGGTCTCTTTGTCTTCCAAAAGCCGTGTATCCCCAAGAGTCAGGGAAAGAAGAAGTGGTCCGGGTGGTGTTCTCCAAAAGGAAGCATGACGCAGTCTGACCCAGTCCCGCAGCCGGTCCGGCAACCTCTTCAGAGCCAGGATCCAGTTGTCGCGCGGACTTATTTCGACCTGGCGGGCATAACCGGTCCAAACAGCGCCTTTGGACCAAAGCCAGTTTCGCTCAGAAAAACCACCGGGATTGCGTGACCCCTCACCGCAAGCGAATACAGCCTTGCCTCTTATCCGGTCACCACGGCGGGCAGGGGTTTCCACATAGAGCAGGACGGTCACTCCCTGGTCGAGGCGGATCTCTTGTGTCCGGCCGGCCTCCGGTTCTCCAGGCAGAGGACAAGCCGGATCTGTGACCAGGCCTGTGAATTCAATCATTTCCGCTGGAAGCCGTCCCTCCCCGCTTGCCAGCTTACATCGCGTGAAAATAAAAGCCAGGCCAATGACCAGGACGAAACAGAGCGCGCCCGGACGGAAGACAACGACCCTTAAGAGCTTGCGATGATCCAACTCTCCTGTCATGGATCAATGATGCAGTCAGGCTTGCCGGCCCGGAGTCAGTGGTTTTACCTGTCAGCCTCCGGTTTAAAGTCAAAACGACACCAAGTCCTGCCCTGTCAGTTCCGCGATCCGTTCCTCCAGCTGCCTGATTCTCTCATCGCGGGGAGTCAGCCCGGCTGACACAGAGATGGGCGGCAGGACTTTTCCTTCAGCCTCTTCGACGTATTCCCGGACAGCTGCCCAGACCTCCCGTTCAGCCTTGACGATCCCCGACCTGGACAGCTTGTCCGCCTTGGTCAGGACCAGCTGCCAGTTGATGCCCTGCCGGCTCAGAAATTCCAGCATCTGGCGGTCCGGATCACCCAGGCCCCGCCGGATGTCCAGCAACAAAAGCACCAGCGCGATGGGCCGGTCTGATCTGAAATAATCATCACTCACTTTGGAAAAGGCCTGTTTCTCGCTGCCTGACGTCTTGGCGTAGCCATAGCCAGGCAGATCAACCAGGTAATATTCGGGTGACAGTTCATAAAAGAAGACCATCCGGGTCTTCCCGGGAGTCTTGCTGGTACGGGCCAGATTTTTCCGTTTTCCGAGGGCGTTCACCAGGCTGGATTTACCCACATTCGACCGTCCCACCAGGACGATCTCCCGTCTGGAAGGGCGGGGAAACTGCTTGCTGGAAGCCGCTGCCTGGTAGGCAATACCGGCCGTCTGATGCTTCTTTTTCTTTGTCTCTGACACCTGTGACAACCCCTTTCTTCTGCTATACTTGTAGCACCGGAGGATGATGTATGTTTAACCTTGCGTTTCCGGCCGACCAGTCTGTAAAAAACCTTTTCGGAGATGAACCTGCCCTGGATTCTTACGGACCGATCGGCTTGATCACTGAGCAACTCGACCCTGCGCTGGCTGAACGGATCAACCATCAGCTCAGCTTGCGAAGACAGGACAAGGCTCGTCAAAACCCCGATATAGCCGGTATCCCCGGCTATGTTCGGCAGGACTACCGGATCAGGGTTGACCTGTCCCGCTTCAGTTCCGGTGAGGGCAAGGCCCAGATCATCGATTCGGTGCGCGGCCACGACCTTTTCATCCTGACGGATGTCCTCAATTACGGCGTTCATTATAGTCGATACGGTTCGGATGTGTCGATGACACCGGATGAACACTTCCTTGATCTGGTCCGGCTCATCCTCGCCTCACGCGATTCCGCAGCCCGCATCCACGTCATTATGCCCTTCCTCTTCGAAGGCCGTCGTTTCCGGCGCGCTGCCCGCGAATCGCTTGATTGCGGCGCCATGCTCCGCTACCTTTTCAGCCTGGGAATTGATAATTTCATCACCTTCGATGCCCACGATTCACGGGTGGCCAATGCGGTACCCAATTCCAACTTCGAATCTTTTCCAACCTCCTACCAGAGCATCCGGACCATCCTCGACACCATACCCGACCTGAAAATTGACGGAGATTCGCTGATGATCGTCAGTCCCAACGAGGTCAGCATCAACCGCTGCATCTTTTTTGCCTCGGCCATGCAGGTGCCCCTTGGGATCTTCTACATGAGAAGGGACTTCAAATACCTGGGCGACCAGCTGCGGCAGGTCACAACCAGAACTTACCTGGGCGACTCGGTGGAGGGGAAGGACATTATCATTGTCGCCGATATGCTGGACAGCGGCAGGGACCTTGTGGCCAGTGCCAGTGAGTTGAAATCACGCGGTGCCAGGCGCGTGATCTGTTCGGTCTCCTATTCTCAATTTACAGAGGGCATCGACAACATCAGACAGGCCTGGGAGAGTGGAATTATCGAACGGGTCTTCTCGACGGATATGTCCTACAGGCCTCCCGAAGTCTTGTCCTCACCCTGGTACACCGACATCCCCATGGCTGATGACCTGGCACTTCTCATCTCGGCGCTTAACCACGACGCCTCCCTGTCCAGGTTGATGGCGCCGGCGGCCCGCATCGATGCCCTGCTCGAGGAGCGGGGCTATCGTTCGTCGGGTCAGGAGGACGTGGACACCATAGACAACCGACAACTTTCGATTACAGATTTTACCCGACCCTAGACAAGGAGCTGGAAAAATGAGAGAGACAACACCGCCGAATCAGATCAAACGAGGCGACTCCAATTATTACACCTACGATCAGTACGGCAACAATCCCATGCTGCCTATTGCGCCTGTCGCGCTGATCGCTTTGAAAGGCGCACATGATTTCTCCCTGGAGGTCAACAACGCCCTGATCGCCCGGCGCAAGGACTACCTTTCAGGCGCCATGCCAAAAGAGGTTCCCGCAGGCTTCATCCGGGAGGATTTCCACGTGCCAGTCAACACCTTCCGTTTCTCGTCCGGTGAAGGCAAGGCCGTCATTGAGAGCACGGTGCGGGGGCATGACCTCTATATTCTTTGCGACGTGACCAATTATTCTGTGACCTACAAGATGCGGGGCGCTTACAACCGGATGAGTCCGGATGACCATTATCAGGATCTGAAACGCGTCATCCTTGCGGCTTCCGGCAAGGCCCGCCGGATTAATGTCATCATGCCCTTCCTCTACGAAGGCCGTCAGCACAGGCGAAATGCCCGCGAATCACTCGACTGCGCCCACATGTTGATCGAACTCGACCAGCTGGGAGTCAACAATTTCATCACCTTTGACGCCCACGACGACCGGGTCGCCAACGCTACGCCGACCTCGGGCTTCGAGAACGTGCCCACCACCTACCAGGTCCTGGAAACCATGGTCAGGTCCTACCCGGATATCCGTTTCCTTCACGATGAAATGATGATGATCAGCCCGGATGAGGGCGCCATCTACCGGGCCATGTACTATGCCTCTGTTCTGGGTATACCGCTCGGAACCTTTTACAAAAGACGTGACTATACCGTCATTAAGAACGGGCGCAATCCGATCATCGCTCATGAATTTCTGGGCCAGCCGGTGGATGGCCGTGATGTGATCATCGTCGATGACATGATCTCTTCAGGCGAATCCATGCTGGAGATCGCGAAGACACTGAAAGCCAGCCGGGCCAGAAAAATCTTCTGCGCCGCCACCTTCGGGCTCTTCACGGACGGCCTGGACGAGTTTAACAAGGCGCATGAGGATGGGATTATTGACGCTGTTTTCTGTACCAACCTGATCTACCGGGCGCCGGAACTGCTGTCAGCACCCTGGTACAAGGATGTCAGCGTGTCCCGGTTCGTGGCCTTAATCATCGATGCGCTGAACCATAACGCTTCCCTCTCCTCCCTGCTGGATCCGACGACCAAAATCCGCACCCTGCTCCACGCCCTCGACAATGACGGGCGGACAGACTAGATAATTCTGGGACCCAGCGGAAGACCGCCAATCAGGTGATAGTGGACGTGCATAACGGTTTGACCGGCGTCTTCCCCGCAATTATTGATCAGCCTGAAGCCTTGCGACTCCAAGCCGCAGACGCGGACTATTTCCGGCAAGGCCTGGTGAAGTTTGGAGAGGAGGCTCAGGCCTTCATGACTGGAAGTCATCTCGTAGAGGTTGGAAAAATGCCGCTTGGGGACGATCAGGAGATGGACGGGCGCCACTGGATTCAAATCCTCAAAGGCGATCAGGTCCTCATTCTCAAAGCGGGTTTTTGAAGGTAGCTTTCCTTCGATAATTTTACAAAAAATACAGTCTTCCATCTGACCGCCCTCTTTCTAATGAGCCGCCCGGGCTTGAATCATCTGTCGCATGGCGTCGAAGGTAGCGTCGACCTTACTGACATCCCGGCCGCCTGCCTGTGCCATGTCCGGCCGTCCTCCGCCCCCTCCGCCTGTCATCCGGGCTGCTTCCCTGACCAGATCCCCTGCCTTGATTCCCTTTTCGATGGCGCCCTGACCGGCCATGGCCAGCCACAATACCTTGTCTTCTGATGTTCCGGCCAGCACAACGACCGCGTTTCTCCCCAGCTTATCTCTGAAGCGGTCACCGGCTTCGCGCAGTTCGGTCGCGCCATAGCCCGGGAACTGATGCATGAGCAGGTGGATTTCTCCGATCTGCTCTTCCTGCGCGCTCAGGTTGTCAACCGACTCGGCCAGCCTGTCTCTTTCCAAACCCTTAATCTCATCGTTGAGTGATTTGATCCGTTCATCCTGTGAGGTCACCTTGGCGAGAAGTTCCCCCTTGGAAACCCGCAGGTACTGTTCAAGCAGGTAGATAATCCCGGCGTCACGGGACGCCTCCTCCATGGCCGCGCTTCCCGTCAACGCCTCGATCCGCCGGATGCCGGACGCGATGCCGTTTTCGGAGACAATCCTGAACAGCGCGATTTCGGCCGTCGAGTTCAGATGGGTTCCCCCGCAAAGTTCGCGGGACAGACTGCCGCAGGAAACAACCCGGACTTCCTCGTCATACCGTTCGCCAAAGAGCGCCACGGCTCCGGTCGATCTTGCCTGCTCAAGTGACATGACCTCCGTGGTGACCGGCAGGTTGTCCAAAATCGCCTGGTTGACAAAGGCCTCAATGGCAAGCAGTTGTTCGTGAGCCACCGGTCCGTCATGCTGGAAATCAAAGCGGAGTCGCTCCGGTGAGACATAAGACCCCTTTTGTGTCGTGTGTTCACCCAGAATCGCCTGCAGAGCGGCGTGGAGCAAGTGGGTCGCGGTGTGGTTTCTGGCCGTCGCCATGCGTTCCCTGACCGCGACTGAAAGCTGTACCGGCAGGCCTGGCTTCAGACTTCCCTCCATAACCTGCGCCTGGTGCAGGATGATTCCGTCCCCGGTCCTTTCGGTCGAAATAATTCTGGCCAGACCCTGTTCCTGACGCGCCAGACCCTGATCGCCCGTCTGGCCTCCACCCTCCGCGTAGAAAGGCGTGGCATCCGTAATCAGAATCACCTGATCTCCCTCCCCGGCTTCTTCGGCCTGGAGCAAGGCGGTGCCATCCGACTTCATTTTGAGGATATACCGCAAGGGCATTTCTTTGTCGAGCAGATTGTAACCATCAAAACGGGTCGGCTTCAGCTGGCGAATCTGGTCGGGCAAGGCGACCGTCCCCCAGGCAGACGAGGTCTTCTCGAGGAAGTCTTCCCGCGCCCGCATCCGCTGCTCACGCATGGCCTGCTCAAAGCCCTCCATGTCAACCATGATCCCCATCTCGCCGGCAATCTCAACAGTTAACTCAATTGGAAAACCAAAGGTATCGTGCAGGCGGAAAGCAAGATCCCCCGGCAAGATTTGAGATCCCGCGGCCCGTTCCCTTTCACAGGCTTCGGTCAGGAGCGCCAGGCCCTGCCGGATGGTTCGGTCAAACCTCTTTTCCTCCTTCTCCAGAACGGAGACGATCAGCTCCTCCCGCCGGAGCTCGGGATAATAGTCGCTCGACTGCTTGATCGCGGTCTTCATGATGGGTGACAGGAAGGGTCGGTCGAGCCCCAGAAGCCGTCCCTGGCGGGACGCGCGTCTGATCAGGCGGCGAAGCACATAGCCCCGTCCTTCATTGCCCGGGATGACGCCGTCGGCAATCATCATCATGGCCGACCGCACGTGGTCGGTAATAATACGAACCGCAATATCCTCTTTTTCCGATTCACCGTAAACCGTTGATGTCTCGAGACAGACCCGATCCAGAATCGCCCGGATGGTATCCACCTCAAACATGCCGCCCACGCCCTGCATGACAGCCGCGATCCGTTCAAGACCTGCGCCTGTATCAATATTCTTTTTTTCAAGCGGGACATAGGATCCGTCCTCAAGCTTGTTGAATTGGGTGAAGACCAGATTCCAGTACTCCACGAAGCGGTCACATTCGCATCCCACGGCGCAGTCAGGCTGGCCGCAACCATATTCTTCACCGCGGTCGAAAAAGAGCTCAGAACAGGGGCCGCAGGGGCCGGTTCCATGTTCCCAGAAATTTTCCTCATCGAAGCGTGAGATCCGTCCAGCCGGTACACCCAGGGCAAGCCAATGATCATAGGCCTCGTCATCGTCCAGGTGCACGGTCACATGGATCTGTTCCGCCGGCATCTCCAGGGTCTTGCAGGAGAAATTCCATGCCCATTGAATGGCTTCCTTTTTAAAGTAGTCACCGAAGGAGAAATTGCCCAACATTTCAAAAAAAGTTCCATGCCTGGCTGTCTTGCCCACCCGTTCGATGTCGGGTGTCCGGATGCATTTCTGACAAGTGGCGACCCGGGGTGACGGCGGTGTCTCCGCACCTGTAAACCAGGACTTCATCGGCGTCATCCCCGCGTTGATCAGGAGGATCGACGGGTCATTCTGGGGAATCAGCGAGAAGCTGGGCAGGATCAGGTGGTCTCTCTTTTCAAAAAAGTCCAGAAAAAGATCCCGGATCGTATTCAGACTTAAAGGTTTCACAAAGGGCTCCTTAGACTTCAGTTTATGTATAAAGGCCCGGATTGCCCGGGCCCTTATCAATCATCCTGCCAGGCAGGGATCATTCACCCTGTAGTTCAGACAGCGGCGGTATAGCGATCTTGTTGCCAACGAACAGGTTGGTCACGCTCATATCGTTGTATTCCGCCAATTTCTCACACAAAGACTCACTGGCTCTGTCGTAATAGGTCATGCAAATGCCCCACCAGGTATCACCGGCGACGACCAGATGGATTTGTCCTTCCGGGTCAGTCGGTTCGGGATCAGTCTCCTCAGTGGGCGCGACCGTTATTTCCGGCTCGGTTGGAGGCGGGATGATCAGCGGCGCGGTCGTGGAGGGTTCTGTCTCGACCGGTTTTTTCTTGTCACCGGACAGCAGCTTGATCAGAGCGACAATACAGATGACAATGATGGCCAGCAGAATGGCATAGAAGACCAGCCGTCGCTTGCCGTCTGACCGCTGACTTGGTTTCTTGCGGCCATAGCCGTCATCGTAATCATCGTAATCACCGTAAGGATCGTAATCACGAGCGCGGTCGAGTTCCTCTCTTGTATCCCAGTTGTCCTGGCTGCCGTAATCGTCATAAGCGGACATCTCTCCGCGGCTGCGCTGTTGCGCGGCGGTAGAATAGGCAAAGACGGGCAAATCACCCTGGCCGGAGGAGACCGGTTCGTCCCCGGCGTAAGGCCGGTCAGGCGCGGTTCCCCAGCCGGGCTGGCTTGATGGGGCGTAAGGATCCTGGTAATCGTCATAATCAGGATCATCTGTCGCTGGATCCAACCTGGGAACGACAGCCTCGAAAGGTTCCGTGGCTTCACTTACCGGCAGGGGCGGCAGGGACCAGCCTGCGGTTCCACTGTCGAAGCCAGGCTCAGGGGCCACCTGAGGCTTGTCCACCATATCCTGTCTTTCATATCTTTGCGTACGTCCCAGACCCGGTTCCGGCTGCGGTGCTTCCTTGACGGGAGCGATCACCGGCTCCATGGCCTGGGTGGCGAAACGTCCCAGACTGAACTTGGACACCTGCTCGACGGTCTTGACCGCCTCCACCTTTGATACCGTCACCTGGATCGGTGTACCGGGCATTTGGGAGGCCGCGGCTGTCATCAGCAGTCCTGCCGCGTCCATATGGTCTTCGGCTTCCGCCAGATGACGCATGAATTCTTTTTGACCGATAACATCAAATAATTCGCCATTGCAGAGAATGATGACATCACCTTCCTCGACCTGGGCGATATTGGAGTAGCGGATCGCGCCCGCCTCACCGGCGATAAAATCTTCCAGCCCTTCAACCGCGTCACCGTATAAATCAACGGCCTCAATCTTCCTGGATTGGCTAGTCAGAGGATAAAGGACATCCTGGCGATAGATAAAAGCCAGCCCCTCTCCTACCGTGACTGCCGCCATTTCACCATCCCTGAGGATAATGCCGGCAAAGTAGGCAGCGCGCGCTGTCTCGCCTGAAAGTTTAAGTCCGCCGGTTACGTCCAGAGCGGTCTCGGCCAAGTCATTGATATCCGTATCGATATCGCCTTCGTCCGAAACGATTTGACCTGACAGCCGGCGAAGCGGGTCTTGCCAGGCTGCCTGCCGGGTACGTGAATCCGAGGGATAGGCAAAAACCGAAACCAGGAATCCACGCGCCTCCCGGTCAATTGAGCTGTTGACTGCCCGCAATTCTCTTTTTCCCGGGAATTTACCGTCTAGACAATAGGCGTCCGCCACACCTTCCTGAGGGTAGTAGCGGGCGTTGACTGTCGTGAGCAAGCGCGTCGTGGTCGGCGCCGGTGCCTTAGCCATAAGA
>JAAZFK010000111.1 GCA_012511735.1 Clostridiaceae bacterium
GGTTTCTCAATGACGTTGGTCGAATCCAGACGTCCCCCCATGCCTGTCTCCAGGACCACTACATCGCAGGCCTGTTCCTTAAACCACAAAAAGGCCAGCGCGGTCATCATGTCGAACTGGGTTGACGCGATCCCGTCCCTGCCGGCGATGGTCCGGGCCGCTTTTTCAATCTTGCCCATCAATCGGACGATGTCACGATCCGGTATTTCGCCTGTCGTCTGGTCCGCGTCATAACGGGCCAGATCTTCAGGGCCGTCCAGCACACGCACACGCTCATTGAAACGCTCAAGGAAAGGAGAGGTGTACCAGCCGACCTTATAGCCTGCCTGGCAGAGGATATGCGCCAGGTAGCTGCTGATGGATCCCTTGCCGTTGGTCCCCGCGATGTGAAAGGCGGGATAGGCCCGCCAGGGATCACCCAACTCCCGGTAGAGCACCGAGCCCCGATCCCGCTTGTCACTGTCAGGGAACTTATTGGCGCGGCCAATCGTAGCGATGGCCCGGTCCAGAAGCGCCTGAGGATCCTCCGTCCCCGGATTGTCCGCAACAGTGCGGAAGACATAAAACTTACCCGAAACCCGGTTGGCCACAACCACAAAAGCCAGGGCCAGCAGCTTGGCCAGATCCAGCACACCCGGTATGATCTCGGTTCTGTTGTTGAGCACGTAATACATGAAGGAGATGCCGGCGTATTCAAACACGAATGAGATGGCAAGCCGGGTCCCTACGAAACGAAGGAATTCCGCGAATAGATTTGAAGTTGAACGGAAGACCCAGATCCGGTTGAGCACATAAGCCGATAAAACCGACAAGATGATGGCCGGTACGTCAGAAAAATACCACCTGTGCAGACCCAGCATGCGGTTCATGAACATGTAGACAAGCACGTTCACGATGGTGGCGATGACACCGGTCACAAAATACTTCAAAAACTCTACGGTAAAGAAGAGTTCAGTCAAATAGTATTTCGCTTTTCTCATAGTTCGTCGTGATCCTCCGGATCATCGCGCTCGACCCGCCGATGTATGGAGGGCCTGATCCCGGGCGGCCGTTTGTCCGGACGGCGGCGTTCATTTTTCTCGCGGCCAAACAAGGTCTCTTTCAGCTCGTCCCACCCGTTGTCGGAGGTCGGTTCCTTATTTTCCTCCTCAGGTTCAGCGATTTCTTCTTCTTGCGCAAACAGATGCTCCGGCAAGGCCTCCTCCTGCTCAACCGGCAGCACAGGAACCACCGGATCAGGATCGAAACTTTCGGCTCCGCTTAAGTCTTCCAGCTCAAGATCCGGTTCAAATTCCGCCGCCCGTTTGGCCCGGATGAAGAACCAGACTGCGACAGCCAGCATTAAAAGAACAAGAGCACCTGTCCCTGCCACCAGATAAATAGGAAGCTCCAGACCGAAAAGCTCGATGGTGGCTCCCCCGACCCTCTCTTCTTTTTCCGGCGCTTCCGTCTCAGAGACTTCCTCTGTCTCCGAAGGCACCACCTCCGACGGCTCAACCGTGGGTGTGACCACATCCGGATCCAGGAAACTTCCCGCCACAGGAACCAGCCAATGGCTGACCCGGATAAGTGAATCGATCCCCCGGTCATAGAGGTAAAGGTTGACCTCTTCCGCGTCATTCAGCCGTAAGGCGAGCAAATAAACGGTATCGGGTAATTCAAAGCGCCTTTCACCCGGATCCTGCGTGTCATCTTCCAGCAAATCATCATAATCTGGCTTGGAGATGAAGGATCCCTCAACCGGCCGATAGCCGGCCACCTCCCTTTCCCAGACAGACAGGGTGGTCAGTTCAAACCCTTCAGGCACCATCTCCTCAGGAACAAGCGCAAAGGTATAGTAGCGCGAAGACCACTCAGTCCTCAAATAAGGTACAAAGACCTGGCTGTCCTCCTGATAGAGATATATCCGGGTCTCCCCCTCCTGATCGGACAACCAATAAAGCGTGTAAGGCAGTGACTCCGACTGGTAAGCCAACAGGTACTTGTCTCCCCATTCAACCTCGACTTCCGAGAAAGACGAAGGCACATTCTCACCCATTAATTCGCTGTCAGGCACGACCAGATCAACGCCGTCATAGCGCTTACCGATGACCGTCTCCACCTGGTGACGTGGCTGGGTTTCCGCAGGAGTAGTGCTTGTGGTAGTCGTGGGAGCTTGAGTTGTTGTGGGACTGGTGGTTTTGGCTGTTGTAGTGGATGCGTCTGTCAGCTCAATTGTGCGGGAGGCACCGGCTGAGACGGTATTCCCGTCAACCCCATCACTTGCAGAAGTAATCTTGATCGTGA
>JAAZFK010000017.1 GCA_012511735.1 Clostridiaceae bacterium
GGTAGAAGTCAAGGCCGTCCGGCCCGCCGTCGAGTGCCCCTGCCGGCTCATGCAGGGCCACCTCAGGCATCAGGTCCGCGATCTCTCCGGTGGGGATGTAGGGCGGATTGGCCAGGATCAAATCGAAGGGTTCGGCTGTCCCGGGCCAGATGTCGGCTTCCACCAGGCTGACAGGCTGATCCGGCAAAAGATTGGCAGCATTTTCAGCGGCGATCCGCAGCGCTTCACCCGACTGGTCCACCAGTACCAGCTTGAAGGGTCTCTTCTTATCCTTTAAGTAAGCGGCCAGACTGATGCCGACCGCCCCGGTCCCCGTAAAGGTGTCCAGGATCCGCAGAGGTGCGTCATCAATTTCCAGCATGGCCAGCTCCAGGATGGCGGCCTCGACCAGGTGCTCTGTCTCGGGTCTGGGTGAGAGTGTCCAGCGATTCACCTTAAAAGGCAGACCGCGAAACCAGGCACGGCCAACGATCTGAGACAGGGGGATCCTGCGGAGACGAGATAACAGCGCTTCTTCAAGTGAACTGGCCCTTATGGGCTCCATGGTCTGCTTGGGATCAGCCAGCTGCCGGGCCAGGCTGATGCCGCCGACCGCCTCGATCAGGGCTCTTGCCTCCTGTCCGGGCGCTTCAAAGCCCCGAGAAGTCATAGCTTCCACAGCCTCCCGGTAGAACTGGTCCAGCCTTGTCCGCCTACCAGTTGTCATCGTTGGGGTTGTCGGGAATAACAGCCTTCATCGCCTCAATGGCGACTTCCAGAATGGAATCATCCGGTTCTGCCGTAGTCAGGCGCTGCAAGGCCAATCCCGGCTTGGACAGGGCCCGTGTCAGCCAATTGTCACGTGATCCCGCATACCGGATCAGTTCATAGGCTACACCGGCGATCAGGGGAAGAAGGGCCAGCCGGATCAGGATGTTCAGCCAGACCGTATAACGCCCTACGATTGAAAAGGTCAAAATGGAGACCAGCATGACGAGAAAAAGGAAGGAGGTGCCGCAGCGCGGGTGCAGGCGGCTCTGTTCTCTGGCGTTTGACACAACCAGTGGCAGATCTGCTTCATAGCAGGCGATGGTCTTGTGTTCTGCTCCATGATACATCCAGACCCGCCGGATCTCGGACGCCCTGGAAGTCAGCCACAAATAGATAAGGAAAAGAAGGATCCGGACCAGCCCCTCCAAAATAGACAGGATAAAGACAGACCCACCCCTTGTTTCGCCCAGTCCGAACCCAGTCAGACGCCGGATCAGATCTGTCAGGGCGCTGGGGAGCAGAATAAAAAGCGCGATAGACAAGCCCAGGGAAACGAAAAGGGTAAAACCCATGACCAGGTTGGGATGGCGGTCGGCGAAGCGGTCCAGCGCTGTTTCCTTCCCGCCGGTTTCTTCCTCTTCACCCATGGCGGCCTCCGCCGAAAACATGAGGGCCGAGATGCCGGTCTTCATCTGGGTCACCAGTCTGACAACCCCTCTCAGGATGGGCAGATTAAAGCCCGCCGACTTGGCGGATCTCTCCTTGACGTCCAGACGGATCTCCCCGTCAGGTTGACGCAGGGCAATGGCCTGCTTTTTTGGTCCCAGCATCAACAGGCCCTCTATCAGGGCCTGTCCGCCAATGGTGGTTCGCTTACAGGCCTCGTCGGCCTGCTTTTGTTTTTTCTGCTTCTTGTCTGCCATGTGAAAAAAAGGGGAGCCACTCAGCTCCCCTGCACGGTTTACTGCTGTTGTCCCATGCGTTTGCGGAATTTATCAACCCTGCCGCCCGTATCAATGAGCTTCTGGCGTCCCGTGTAGAAGGGATGGCACTTGGAGCAGATGTCTACATTGATCTGTTCCTTGACGCCGCCCGTCTCGAAGGTTTCGCCGCAGGCGCAACGCACGACTGCTTTTCCGTATTTCGGATGGATTCCATCTTTCATTTTAATCACCTCTCGTGGAAACCGCGCGGGGCGCTCTTTGCCCCCGTATGCGATCCCAGAAATAGTTGCCTTTAAGCCAC
>JAAZFK010000112.1 GCA_012511735.1 Clostridiaceae bacterium
TCAGGAATCCTTTGCCCTGATGGAGATGGACCAGTCGGGGCCTGCGCCGATCTTGTAAAGCCGGGTAATGTTCTTCTCCCGCAAGGCCAGCTGGATGGTGGCGGTCGCGCCGACAAAGAGCACAGGCTGACCCTTTGCGACGTAGCCGAAAGATTTGTGGAAGGGAACCGGTCCACCGTAGACCGTCGCACCCCGGTGACGGATCTCCACCTGGAAGACCTCCCCGTACTGCACGCCCTGGTCCAGGAAGAGCCGGTCCGGGATGCTGCTGCTGACCAGGCCGAAATAAGGGCCCGAGCTTTCGATGATGCCGGTAAAAACGCCGTTCTCGTATGCGGGCGGATCGAAAGGGATGGTGACGATCTCCTCCAGGGGATAGGCAGGTCCTACGCCCTGAAAGTCGATCAGCCCCGAAGCCAGGCGGACGGCCGTGTAGGCGAAGACATCGCGACCGTGAAAGATGTGGCAGGTCAGGGTGGTCGGCCAGCGGTTGACGGTCATGTCGATCTCCCTGACTGCCTGGACGCCGATGGACCGCAGGACATGGGAGAGCGACCCGTTGTCGGGGGTGACCACATATTGACCGTTGGACAGCAGGGCGACGCAGCCCCGTCTTTCAGTACCGACACCCGGATCGACGACAGAGACCAGAATGGTCCCCTCAGGCCAGAAGGGCGCTGTATTTCTCAACATGTGGGAGGCTTCGAAGATGTCGAAGGGAGGGATGCTGTGGGTCAGATCAAAGACCCTGACTTCCGGGTCGACCGTTTGGCAAACGCCGTACATGGTCGCCACCGAACTGGAATTGCGGGAGAAATCTGTTTGAATCACAATAGCCGGTTTCATGGTATTATTCTCCAATTATAAGTGACCAGGTCGTTGTAGGGGTACCACATTTCGGGGTTGGCGGGATTGAAAATCCGCATCAAGGTGAAGTACAAGGTCGCGATCAGAAAGAGCAGGGCGACCAGCTGGGCGATCCGGTCAGCCTTTTGAGGCGGGCGTTCAGCGTACCAGCTCCGCTTTTTCTTCCTGCCGAAGCCCCTCAAATCCATAGCGTTGGCGATGTCACCCACCTTGGAAAAGGAGGTGATGATCAGGGGGACGATAATCAACAGGCTGGACTTGAGACGCTTGAAGACCGAGGTCTTTCGCTTGTCGGTTTCACTGCCCCTGGCCTGGGCGCTGACGGAGATGTCCCGGTAGTCGCGAAGCAGGTCGGGGATGTAGCGGAAGGCCAGTTCCACAATGATACAAAAGCGATAAGGCAGCCGCAGGGAATTGAGTCCGGCGGCGAATTCCGAGGGGGTGATGGACAGGATAAAGGCCATGCAGAGCAGGAAGGTGGTGATCATCTTGGCGAAGCGGACCCCGAAGTACCACATGGTCTCGTAGCCTAGGACATAGCGGCCTGAAAGAGAGCCAAACTGGGTAAAGGTGCCGGTCCAGATCTCACCCACGGTGGGGTTGAAGAGGAAGAAAAGAAAGAGGTTGAACAGATTCATCAGGATGACAACGGTGAACACGAAACGGATCGGTTTCCAGTAGGGCCTGGTTGAGACAATGGCGGCCGCGAAAACAAAGAGGAGCGGCATGATGACGCGGATATCCCAGACAGCGATCAGGAAGGCGATCAGGCTGAGGAAGAGTCTGACCTTGCTGGTGCCGGTCAGCTGGTGCAGGGGCGTGTCACCCAGGGTGAAATTGATGATGAATTTATCTTCCATCTGAGCGTCCCGCCTTTTCATATCTGACAAAATGCCGGATGACATGGCGCGGTTCAAGGCCGATTTTACGGGCCAGGGTGTAAAGTGAGGTCTGCTTAAGGCTGGCCTGGTGGATGACCGTGTCATCACTCAGGACGTCAAAGACACTGCTGTCGGCGATGATCCGCGCCTGGGCGAAGACCACGGCCCGGTCGGTAAATTCAATGGCCAGGTGCATGTCGTGGGTGATGAAGATGATGGTTTTGCCATAGTCCCGGTTGAGGCTGAGGATGAATTCCATGATGGTGGTGTAGTTGTGGTAGTCCTGCCCGGCGGTGGGCTCATCCAGGATGATGGCGTCCGGCTCCAGGGCCAGGATGGCCGCGATGGTAATCCGTTTCTTCTGACCGTAGCTGACCGCGTCCACCGGCCAGTGTCTCATGGTGTAGAGGCGGCACATGCGAAGCGCCTTTTCCACCCGCTGGTCGATCTCCTCTTTCGACAGGCCTCGCAGGGTCAGGGCCAGAGCCACCTCCTCCCTGATGATGCCTTTGACAATCATCTGATTGGGGTTTTGCATCACGTAACCGATGCGCTCACCGATTTCCCTGATGGACAGGGGCAGGTAGTTTTTCCCTTCGATCTCGACCGTGCCGGACTGGGGCCTGCCGATGCCGCAGACCATCCGGGCGAAGGTGGTCTTGCCGGCCCCGTTTTCGCCGATCAAAGAGACGATTTCTCCCCGATGGATGACGCAGTTGACCTGGTCCAGAGCCTTGGGCAAACGGGCGGCGTATCGGAAGGACGCGTCCGTCACCCGGATCAGTTCAGCCCCCTTGCCGGCCGGGGAGGCGGGTGTCTCCTGTTCGAAAAAGTGGATCAGTTTGTCCCGGTTGGCCGGGTCCAGGGACATGTCGCTGACGTTGGCCAGGGTTTTCTCCAGGTTCAGGTCACAGCCGGCGTATTTCATCGCCGTGATGTAGAGGGGCTCCCGGATGCCGTGTTCAAGCAGGTCGTGAGCGCGGAGCAAGTCCTCGGGCGTGGTGTCCAGGATGATCCTGCCCTGGTCGATCAGGATGACCCGGTCCACAGGCCTGTAAAGGACGTCCTCCAGCCGGTGCTCAATGATCAGGACGGTCTTGTTCTGATCCCGGCAGATGCGTTCGATCAGGTCGACAGCGGTCATGCCCATCTGCGGGTCGAGCGAGGCCAGGGGTTCATCGAAGAGCAGGATCCGAACATCCTCGTGCATGACTCCCGCCAGGGCCACCTTTTGCTTCTGGCCTCCCGACAGCTTGTAGGGGAGATGATCCAGGAAACTTTCCATCCCTACAATGGTCGCGCTTTTCTCGACGAGAGGAATCATTTCCGGTCTCGGCATGTTCATGTTCTCAAGGGCGAAGGCGATGTCCTCACCCACACTGAGTCCGACGAACTGGGCGTCGGAATCCTGAAGCACCGTCCCCACGACAGCCGACAGCTGGTTGAGGTCGCTATCCCGGGTCTCCATGCCGGCCACCTGAAGCGAGCCCTGAATTTTTCCTGCGATTGAATGGGGGATCAGGCCATTGATGCAATTGGCCAGGGTGGATTTGCCGCTGCCTGAAGGACCCAGCAGGAGCACCTTCTCACCCTCATAGATGGTCAGATTGATATCACGCAAGGTTGGCTTGCTTTGAACTTTGTACTGAAAAGTAAAGTGATCGAATACGATGACAGGTTTTTTTACCCCATCCATGGCAACCCTTTAAAAGCGGTCCGCCCTGCCGGCTGGCAGGGCGGGTTGCGATCTTATTCTTCGTCGCTTTCGGTTTCTCTTAAATCCATCCGTGCCCCGAAACGGTTGGCCAACAAGGCCAGGATGGGAATGCCAAGAACCACCAGGATGACACTGTTGGTGATTGACGCGGCAACTCCCTGGGCGATGGAAGTCTTAAGCTCACCGGCGTAGAGAGCCATGGTGAGCAGCGGGGTGACACCCAAAAAGGCGACGGCGACGCCGACGATGGTTGTCACGGCATAGATGATGGCGTGCCTGACCTTGAAGATCCCGTCCATGACATAGGCGCCGTAAACGGGGAGCAGACCGACGAAAAAGCCCATGACGGCGTTGCCGACGGACCAGTCGAACCAAAGGCCCCAGCCGCCGATCAGGTCAGCGATGACATTGCCCAGGAAAAGGGCCAGTGCCGTGGGGAAGGCGCCCGTCAAGCTTCCGACGATAATGGGCACCAACAAGGCGGTTGATAAATAGGTGTTTGTAAATACAGGGATTCCTCCATAGACCATCAGGACACCGTAAAGGGCTGCCCCGATCGCGACCGTAACGACGGTCCGGGTCTTCTTCCAGTCACCAAAGATCCTCTTAGCTAAACTCAATTCCTTCATGCGTATCCTCCTTTATGAATCGGAAACTCCAGCATGATTATACACGA
>JAAZFK010000113.1 GCA_012511735.1 Clostridiaceae bacterium
CAAATACACGGTTGATCCTTATTTTTGGACAGATCAATATGATGAAACGTTTGAGTATTTGGGCAATGCAAGAAGCTGGGACAAAACCCTTGTCTCGGGCAAGCTGGATGAAGGAAAATTTGCCGTCGCCTATCTTGATGAAAATAACTATCCGCTGGCAATTCTTTTCGCCAATAAATTCAGGAAAAGAAAAGAGATCCGGGAACTCTTAAACAAAAATCAAGCCCTTGATGAAAGTAGCTTTGACAATGCTATCCTGTGAGCAGGTGCAAATAAACAGGTGCCCGTTTGCGTAAAAGGGCGCCATGAGGAGATCCTATTATGCGTGTAGTATTTCATATTGACGAGCTGAACAAGTGGCCTCTGCTCCTGGCCAATGTCACGAACTTTTTGGCGACGGAAACGGAAGCGACAGTTGAGGTTGTCGCTTATGCCGAGGCGGTCACCTACTATGCCGGGGACGAGGAACTACCGGAAGCCTTGATTGGTAAAGTAGACTTTGTTGCCTGCGGCAATGCCCTGAGGGCATGGGAAATAGAGACCGGACGGCTGCCTGAACATGTGCGGGTTGTTCCTTCAGGTGTAGTTGAGATCATACATAGACAAGCAGAAGGATACTATTACATCCGCCCCTGATTAAATATATTTTGGTGTAGGATACTAACTGATAACCACTTGCAGTTGGGCTTGATCTGTGACAGCAGGTGGTTTTTTAGTACAATGCTGTGGGAGGATGACAGCCTTTGATTGACTCTTTTTCATGGTACGCGGCTCACGGAATCAGCAGGGAAGTATTTGAGCTCTCGCAGTCTGCCATGCATAAAACAGAAGACGCCATGGCCCGCATTGACTATGTGCGGGAAAAACGCCAGCTGGAAGTTCTGGCCGCCTTTATCGAGGCAGGCGTGTCTGAAAGTGCCTTTAATTCCAAAACCGGTTATGGCTACGATGATCTGGGTCGGGAACAGACTGAGGCGGTGTTTGCGCGCGCCTTCAAGGCGGAGGACGCTCTTGTGCGTTTGCAGTTCAGCTCAGGCACTCATGTTCTGGCGACCTGTCTTCGAGCGCTTCTCACCCCCGGCGACGACATGCTGATCGTAACGGGGAGACCTTATGATTCCCTCTTGCAAACTCTGGGTCATGTGGAAAACGTTGTTAGGGAACAGGGGAGCGCGCTGCAGGCTGTTTCTTCCCAAAGCTTGACGGCACGGGGTATTTCCGTTAGACAGGTTGATCTTCTGCCCGATGACGGGATCGACCTGGAAGGGATCTCCTCCTATCTTCGCCCCACGACACGGTTGGTCTATATTCAGAAATCAAGAGGCTATGCGGCAAGACCTGCCCTGACCAACCAGGACATAGGGGCGATCGTTAAAGCGGCCCGGAAAGTGATGCCTGACGTCATCATTTTCATCGATCACTGCTATTCGGAGTTTGTGGAAGCGGACGAACCTCTGTCCTTTGGCGCCGATTTGATTGCGGGTTCCCTGATCAAGAATCCGGGGTCCGGGATCGCGCCGGGTGGCGGCTACATCGCAGGCCGTAAAGACTTGATTGAGGAGATCAGTGAAGGTATGACCGCTGTCGGCGTCGGCCGGCATGTGGGGCCTTCCTTCGGCTTGACCCGTCTGCTCCTCCAAGGTCTCTACCTGGCGCCGACGGTGGTCGCCACGGCCATGAAAGGCGCGGTGCATCTGGCAGCGCTATTCAAACTGGCGGGTTACCATGTGGCGCCCTTACCCGATGGGGTGCGCGGTGACATCGTTCAGTTGGTCAGGCTTGAAAGTGCAGAAAAGCTGGATCTCTTCTGCAGCGCCGTCCAGAGCACATCGCCTGTGGATGCCTACCTGACGCCCATCCCCGCGCCTATGCCGGGGTATGACTGCGAGATTATTATGGCGGCGGGTTCTTTCGTGCAGGGTTCAACCATCGAGCTCTCCGCGGATGGCCCTGTCAGGCCACCCTACAATGTTTTTATGCAGGGAGCGCTCACCTTTGAGCAGTCCAGACTGGCAGCCATGAAAGCACTTGAATCTGTAGGATATCGGTGAGGGGGCGGTGACAGAAGATGCGTGGCAGCCACGTCAGCGATGAACTCCAGCTGAAACGACAAGCCTCAGCCAGAAAAAAGAGGATTCGCTTGATCGCCATGGTCCTCCTCGTGCTGGTGACATTGGCTTATGCCGCCTGGTCCATTTTCTATGTGATGACCAGGGAGTCGGAACACGTTCGCCTTTCATTTCTGAAAGAAGGTCCGGTGGATCTCTATACGGACTGCTCCCTTGTTTTCCTCGATGAGGGCATCCTTTTGAATGCGCCTTCAGGCGGTTTGCTGGTACCGCTCATCGCGGACGGGGAACGGGCTGGGGGAGGTTCGGTGCTGGCACTGATTGTGTCACCGGAGCATGCCCGTGAAGTTGACCGTCTACGGGAAGCCAGAGACGCTTATGAGGCGAGGCTTTTTATCTTAAGCGGCTTTGCCGACCTGACCCGCTACCCTTCGGCCAGATCTTCTTCAGACAGCCGGCTTCGCGAATCAATCCGTGAGATCACCGGTATCGACCAGGACGCTCTTGGTGGTTCATTGATTTATGGGATGGAGAAGATCAGGCATGAATTTTCGCAAGCCCGATCCGCGGCAGCTGGCTTCGCAGGCCAGGATGAGGCATTGGCAAGACTGTGGGCCGAATATGAAGGTGTTCTTGAATTCTTGAGGGCGGATGGTCAAACGCGTGCTCTTGTCGCCCCGGCTGCCGGTGAAGTCTGCTTTTCTGTTTCAGATCTCCCGACACTTGAACCGACGCTCGTTGCCATGCGGCAGGATCCACAGGCGGTGGCCGGCGAGCTCGTGGAGGCGCGGAATCAGCCTCAAAGCAATCGATTCCGACAGGTTGTGTCGGGCCAAACAGTTGGCTCGATCCGCCGTTTCAGCGGCTTGTCAGCGGCCTGCTATCTTGACAATCAAACAGCGGAAGAACTTTCCTTGAGCAAGGGCAGTCAAGTGGACCTGATCGACCGGGACACGGGCTTTCACCTTGAAGCTTGCAGAGTCGAGCAAGTCGAAAAACTGGGACCGGGCCGCTTGTATTTATTGTCCTGTCCGGGCTCGGCCTGCCTCCCACCTTCTTTCGCGGCACTCGAAGGATGCAAGCTGGTCGCCAGTCGTGTCCGGGGGCTGCGTGTACCGCTGACAAGCCTGATTGATCCGGATTTTAATGGGCAAAGCGCGAATTTGATGCGGGTAAGGGGAGGCTTGACTGAAAAGGTCGAGGTCAGCATCATAGCTGTGGATGAGAATTACGCTTTAGTCCAATCACTGGAATCAGAAGAACGGCCGATTCGTGAAGCCGATCTTTACGTGGTCAACCCCTGGTCATCGCAAGAAGGCCAGTTGATCGATTAGAAAGGTAGACAGGCAGTATGTGCCGAGATGAGAAAAATGTAAGCAGATTAGAAGTCATTGGCGGGAACCTGGAGTATATCCATCGCTCGATCAAAGAGGCAGCCCTGGAGTCGGGCCGTGACCCCGAATCCATCCGCCTGGTCGCCGTCACCAAAAATTTCCCCCCGGAGGATGTCGAGGCAGCCTACAACAGGGGACAGGTGATTTTTGGTGAGAATAAGGCACAGGAGCTGGTTGCCAAGGCCTCGGCTTTGCGCGACCGCATCAATTGCCAATGGCACATGATCGGGACGCTCCAAACCAACAAGGCAAAAATGCTGGTCGGTCTGGCTTC
>JAAZFK010000114.1 GCA_012511735.1 Clostridiaceae bacterium
AGATTGCATGAAATTGACAAAATTGCCGACAGAATTACCGTTCTGCGGGATGGAGAATGGGTCGGGACCGTCAATAATGAAGATGTGACGGAAAGTGACCTGGTGGCCATGATGGTCGGCAGGGAATTGACAAATGTTTACCCCAAGCGCGACGTCGCTATCGGTGATGTGGTGCTGAAGGTTGACAATATGGGTGATGGCGACCTTGTTGAAGGGGTGAGCTTTGAAGTCCGCAAGGGAGAAATCCTGGGTGTGGGCGGTTTGGTAGGTTCGCGCAGAACGGAAATGCTTCAAATGCTTTTCGGCTTGCGGCCAATCGTCACGGGTCAGGTGGAGTTGAATGGCAAACCCTATAAGCCAAAAAGTTCCCGTGATGCCATTAAGAACAGAATGGCTCTTGTCACAGAAGATCGGAAGCATCTGGATCTGATCACCTGCCTCCCGGTTTATGAAAATATTAATCTGGTGAATGTTCAGCAATCCCCCTCGCGTGGAATTGTGAATTGGACTAAATGTAGAGCAGTTGCCGAGCGCCAGCGCGCGGCATTGAATATCAGGGTGAGCGGGGTTGACCAGATTGTGGTCACCCTCTCAGGCGGGAATCAGCAGAAGGTCGCGCTTGCAAAATGGCTCGACTTCAATCCGCAGGTGATTCTCTTTGATGAACCCACCAGGGGAATCGATATCGGGGCCAAAACTGAAATCTATTCCATCATGGGCGAGTTGGTGTCCAGGGGAACTGCAATCATCATGGTATCGTCGGAGCTGCCTGAACTTGTAAGTGTAGCTGACCGGGTTCTGGTCATGCAGGAAGGTCGTATGATGGGTATTGTGGAGAAAGCCGACTTGACTCAAGAAAATGTGATGAGTCTGGCCACATTAAAAAGTGAAGTGTCGTCTTAATCAATACCTGAAAGAGGTTAAATCAATATGCAAGAAAAAATCGAATCAATTCAAAAGCCAAAATGGACGCTGAGTCGTCTGCTTGTCAAGTACCGTACACTCATCATTTTAATCCTTTTAATGATCGTGTTCACCGCGCTGCGACCTGTGTTCATACGTCCTGAAAACTTGTTGGCAATTACCAAGAACATGAGTTATGTGCTCATTGCGGGACTGGGCGCGACCTTCATTATCACCCTCGCCGGGTTGGATTTGTCTGTCGGCTCCATCGCGGCGGTCGTCGGCGTCGGTTTCGCCATGCTCGTTCGGGGTGGGCTGATGCCGGCTGTCCCCGCGATCCTGATCGTCATGGTTGCCGCCACCTTTCTTGGCTTTTCCAATGGATTGATCTCCGTTAAAGGAAATATTGCCCCCTTCCTGGTTACCCTGGCGACCATGAATATTTTCCGTGGTTTGGCGCTCACCCTCACCAGGGGGAGACCTATCCCGATCGTCGTCCCGCACTATGCGGATATTTTTGGCAATGGCAGACTCTTTGGCGTGATTCCATCGCCGGCGATTATTTCGTTGATTCTTCTTGTCGTTGCCTGGTTTCTCTATAAGCATACAAAGTTCGGTTTTTATGTGAGAAGCATTGGTGGTAATGAAGAAGCAGCGCGCGTTGCGGGCATTAATATTGCCAAGGTTAAGATTGCGGCCTACGCGCTGAGCGGTTTCTTTGCCTTCGTTTCCGGTCTGATTCTTGCCGCTTTAATGAACGCGGGCCTTCCAGATATTGGACAGGATCTGGCACTGGATGCCGTCACTGGTGTTATTTTGGGTGGAACCGCCCTTGCGGGCGGCCGGGGAACCATCATGGGCACCCTCGGAGGATGCCTGGTCATCGCTTCATTGAACAATGGTATGTCCCTGTTGGGAGCTCAATACCATGTGCAGATTCTGGTCAAAGGTGTCGTCATTATCCTGGCGGTGCTGATGGATAATGCCCTGAAAGCAAACCAATAAATTCGTAAGTACTGGTAACAAGACGAAACGAGCGAATAGCCAGCGAAGAGAAGGAGGTGCCCCCGACACACGATTCGACAATTGTTCCAAACGTTATAAGGAATTCAATCAAGATTTGAAGGAGAAAAAAATGATTAAAAGATCCTTAATCGTACTGTTGGTCGTCGTTGCCCTGCTCTTGACGGCATGTGCTCCGGCCGACACCACC
>JAAZFK010000115.1 GCA_012511735.1 Clostridiaceae bacterium
ATTTACGTGCCTTCCATGGAGATCGCCTCCACCATCGGCAACTTACGTGTTGCCAACATGGTCATGCTGGGCGCCTTCATCGAGGCAACACGGCTTTTGAAATACGAAACCATTGTCGCCATGCTGAAGCAACTTTTTACAGGGGAGAAAGCGCATCTGGTTCAACTCAACGAACAGGCTTTGAAGCAGGGCGCTGAGTGTGTAGACCCGTGAGCCATGCAAAGATCAGAGAGGATTGACCATGAAGATCACCGTCACGAAAACGCAGTGTCCGAAACCGAAGCCGGAGGATGAAGGCAAGCTTGGATTCGCCCGGACTTTCAGCGACCATATGTTTGTCGCTGAGTATGAACCGGATCGCGGCTGGTTCGATCCCCGGATTGTACCCTATCAAAAAATCGCCCTCGATCCCGCTTCGCCGGTCTTCCATTACGCCCAGGAAATCTTCGAGGGGGCCAAAGCTTATGCCCTTGATAACGGAGAGGTTGGTCTTTTTCGTATCGGAGACAATGCGAAACGTTTGAACAGAAGCGCCCAGCGCATGTGCATGCCTGAGATCGACATTGATCTGCAAGTCGAGGCAATTAAGCGCCTGGTCGACCTTGATCGGGACTGGGTCCCTACAAGCGAAGGCACTTCCTTGTACCTGAGGCCCGCCATGATCGCTGACGGCACCAGTCTGGGCGCGCACACAGCGACCCGCTTCATTTATTTCATTATCTGCTCCCCGACCGGAACCTACTACCAGCAGGGTATGAAGCCCATCCGGATCCGTATTGAGACAAGGCATGTGCGCGCCGTCAAAGGTGGTGTGGGACGCGCTAAGACCGGCGGCAACTACGCGGCCAGCTTCAAGGCTTCTTATGACGCCAGACAGGAAGGCTTCAATGAAGTCCTTTGGTTGGACGGCCGCGAACAGAAATACGTCCAGGAAGTCGGCGCCATGAACATGATGTTTGTGATTGACGGCAAGCTCGTCACCTCCGAGCTCGGAGACACCATCCTACCCGGCATTACAAGGGAATCCGTCATCACGCTGGCCAGAGAGAAAGGCATGGAGGTGATAGAAGATAAGGTCGCTGTCGATTACCTCTTCGACGCCTTCGAGAAGGGGCTTCTCACTGAAGCCTTCGGGACGGGAACCGCCGCGGTCATCTCGCCTGTCGGCGAGCTGGCCTGGAATGAACGGACCATGATCCTCAATGACTTCGCCATCGGCCCTGTCTCATTGATGTTTTATGAAGAGCTGGTGGGCATTCAGCGGCAACGCCTTCCTGACAAGCATGGTTGGACATCGGTTGTGCCCCGCTACGACCAGGAGTAGATTGTTGTAATCCTGACATAAGAAACCGCACAGAATCTTTTGGCAAAAAACCAGCCCGGTTCGCCGGGCTGGTTTTTACATTTCATTCGATGTGCGGGGGATCAAGTAACCGTCTGATGCCTACTTATTCGAATCCCTGGCGGCCATGCGGACAGCATCTCTGGTAAGGGAAGTGATTTCATCAAAACGTCCCGCCAGAATCAGATCCTTTTTCACCATCCAGCTACCCCCGCATGCGATCACGTTGGGAAGGGCCAGATAGTCCTGCAGATTGTCCGCGTTAATTCCTCCCGTCGGCATGAATTTCATGGAGGGGAAGGGACCAGACAGAGCTTTGATCATTTCAATCCCGCCAAATTGTTTAGCGGGAAAAAATTTCGCCACATCAAGCCCATACTGGATCAGCAAGAGAAGCTCCGTCGGTGTACAGGCACCCGGGAAAATCGGGATTTCATTTTCCGTGCAGTAACGGGTGACAGGTTCACTGAATCCTGCCGTCACGATGAAAGAAGCTCCTGCCTGCCGGGCACGCTCGGCCTGCTCAACCGACACAATGGTGCCTGCGCCAACGGTCATTTGGGGGAGTGCCGTTTTCATCGCCTTGATCGACGCCTCCGCAGCTTGCGTCCGGAAGGTTATTTCGGCCAGTGGTAATCCTCCGGCGATCAGCGCTTCCCCAAGAGGCACCGCATCCTTTACGTCTTCGAGCACGATGACCGGTACAATTCTCTTCACTTCCAGTTCTTGTCGAACACTCATCTCTCAGACCTCCTTCGTCAGCCGTGAATCATTGATTATCCTGTAAGCTGCCATTACCGCTAGCCTATAGTCCAAGCCGCACGACGCAACCCCTGATCGCTTATCCGGATAGAGCCAAGCCAGTTTATCATGCCATTGCTTCCGCCGCTTTAAGCATCAAGGCACATTCCATGCGTTTGCGGAAAAGCTCACAGCCATAAGCGTCGATTCCCAATAAATCACCGCTCACATGGTATGCGTTGGCGGCGCACCCCCCTGCGCAATAATATCGTGCCCAGCAAGCTTCACACTCAGGCCTTGACAAGACATTACAGCGTGAGAACGTTTCCTGTAAATCCGTCCTGACGAGACCGTCCCATAGGTTGCCCATCAGGAAGTCGGGGTCATCCACCAATTGATGGCAGGGGTAAAGATCTCCTGAAGGCGTCACAGCCAGGTATTCTGTCCCCGAACCGCAACCTGAGAGTCTTTTATGGATGCAAGGTCCCGCCTCAAGATCAAGGGTGAAATGATAGAAACGAAAGCCCCTCCCCTTTCGTTCACGGCGGAGCATTTCGAGAGCCAGCTTCTCATATTGGTCCTTCAATAGAGGCATGTCTTCCGCGGTTAACGCATAAGGTTGGTCAGGCGGGCAGACTACCGGCTCCATGCTGATCTCGTCAAAGCCCAAATCCGCCATGTGAAGAATATCTTCCAGGAAATCAACATTGTGATGGGTATAGGTGCCGCGGATGTAGTAGGTGCCTTTGTGCCTGCGGGCCACTAAATCCTGAAACTTTGGAACCACTCGCTCGTAGGAACC
>JAAZFK010000002.1 GCA_012511735.1 Clostridiaceae bacterium
ACCTTGCGAAGGAGTGAAATCACCACATTGGACAGGAGCAGAACCGCCGTTGACGCGATTCCCATTCCCAGGCCGTTGTAAGCCGAGGTGGTAACCGCCAGGGCGGGACAGGTCCCCAGCATCAGGATGAGCAGGGGATTTTCCTTGATAATGCCTTTAGTCAGCTCATAACCGGCAGATCTTTTGGTTGCCATCTTATTCGCCTCCCTTTCCCATGAAGGCATCGAACACTGCCGATGCCAGTTTGACGGATCTGACGACGGAGACGGAGGAGATGGTAGCGGCGCTGACGAAATCGACAGAGAAGCTGTCATCCGTGGTCCGGCCAATGAACTGGTCAGTGAAGTCCGCGTCGCCTACTTCCTGACCCAGACCGGCGGTCTCCTGCGAAGCGTCGACCAGCAGGCCCACAATCTCTCCGTCCATGTTGAAGCCAACCGTGACCGGCATGTCCCCGTGATAGGCTTTGGTAGCGGCGCTGATGAAGACGCCGATCACCTGTCCTTCGCCATCGAGGGCCCGTTCAACTCCCTGGACGTTTTCGAAGTCCTCAACCGTCAGATCGATGGGGATGGCGCCGGGGATTCCCTGGATGGCTTCATCCGCCGTCTCTGCCGGGAATTCAACCGCCTCGGGGAAAACAGACTGTTTGCCCGATCCGGCAGCCCCCTGCTCCTGTTTGGCGATGGCGTCCTCGGTCATGGTGGCAGTCAGCGCCAGGAGAGTGACACAGAGGCTGCAGATGATCACCAGGATCAGCGCCGGCATGGGACCGCGATTGATCAGCGGGGTCTTGGCTGATGTTTTCTTCTTATTATTTTTTGGCATGTTTCACACCTCCGAGGGCTGTTGGAGCAGTCCAGCGTTCAATGTGGGGCGTCAGAATATTCATGAAGAGGATGGCGAACGACACGCCTTCCGGCATGGCGCTGTAAATTCTTAAAAGACCGGTGATCAGGCCGGCACCGACGCCGAAAATGATCTTGCCCGGGATGGTGGTCGGGCTGGTGACGTAGTCGGTGACCATGAAGAAAGCGGCCAGGATCAGGGCACCTGACATCAGATGCAGAACCGGGTCGGCGCCTGTCGCCCAGGTAAAGAGGACGGTGGTGCCGATGAAGGTCAGGGGTGCCCAAAGATCAATGATCCCCGTCAATAAGAGGAAGAGTCCTCCCGCCAGCAAGGCGGCGATGGAGGTTTCCCCGATGCAGCCCGCGTGGTTGCCCAGCAGCAGATCCATGAAGGAGGGGATGGCCTGGGAGCCTTCCTTGGCGATCATGAGAGGAGTGGCCCGGGTGACCAGGTCGATGCCCAGCAATTTGTCAGCCACCGAGTAGCTGGCCAGCTGGCCGGCAAAGGAGACGGCCAAAACGATACGGGCGGTGACTGCCGGGTTGGCGAAGTTGTCTCCCAGGCCGCCGAACATCTGCTTGACGACCACGATGGCGATGAAGTCACCGACGATCAGGATCCAAAGCGGCGTGTTGGCCGGGAGGCTGGCGGCGACCAGCAGGCCGGTCACAATGGCGGACAGATCTCCCACAGTTTGTTCACGTTTCATGATCATACGCGAGAGCGCTTCGAAGCCTGCTGAAATGGCCGCGCTGAAGACAAAGAGCATGGGGCCTGCAAGGCCGAAGATAAAGAAGGAGGCAATGATCACCGGAACCAGCGCGATGATGACATGCAACATGATCGAACGCGTGGTGACGCGATCACGCAGGTGCGGTGAGGCAGAGACGTGTAGCATTACGATTTCCCTCCTTTTTCTGTTGAGGCCGCAGCCGCTTCCACCAGAGCTTTTCCATTACGGATATTTTGAACCAGATAGCGTTTGGCGGGGCAGACATAGGAGCAGCTTCCGCATTCGATGCAGGTCTGGACGTGGCGCGCGTTGAGTTCTTTGACGTCAAGTCCCCGCGCGGCCTTGTCGATTGACATGGGCAAGAGCCTCATGGGACAGGCCCGGATGCAGCGGCCACAAAGAATGCAGGCGGATTCCTCAGGAAGCTCTGCTTCTTTTTCGTCAAAAATCAAGATGGCGTTGTTGTGTTTGACAATGGGCCGGGTCATGTCGTCAACCGCTATCCCCATCATGGGGCCGCCCATGATGATTTTCCCGGGTGTTGTCTTGGTGCCACCTGCTTTTTCAATCACTTCCTCGATCATGGCACCCATGGGCACTTCAAAGTTGCCGGGCGTCGCGACCGCGCTGCCGTCCAGGGTGATGACCTTGGTGACCAGGGGCATCCCCGTTTTCAGGTAGCGGGCCAGGAAGTGGAGGGTGGAAACATTATGGACGACGACACCGATGTCGCAGGGCAGGCCGCCCTCGGGGACGATCCGGCCGTTGAGCAGACGAATCAGCACCTTCTCGGCACCCGTCGGGTAAGCCGTTTTCAGCACCTTGACGCTTATGCCGTCACGGGGCCAGCGGGGATCATCCTTGACCGCCCGCGCAGCCGCTTTCAGGGCCTTGGCGGATTCCATCTTATTATCTTCAATGCCGATGATGACCCGGTCGAAACCGACCCACTTACAGGTGGCCAGAATGCCTTCCACCACCTCAGGTGCCCCGTTGTTGCAGATCAGGCAATCGGAGGTTATATAAGGTTCGCATTCGGCCGCGTTGACAACCAGGGTATCAACGGGTCTGTCAGCAGGAGGATCGAGCTTGACATGGGTGGGGAAAGCCGCGCCGCCCAGGCCAACCAGTCCCGAATCGCGGATGGCTTTGATAAAGTCTTCCTTCGTTTCGATTTGAGGCGGTTTGACCAGAGGGCTGACCGTATCCAAACCGTCGGGAATGATGGTGACGTATTCGGCGTGACTGCCGTCGCTCAATATTTCCTCGCTGATCGACGCGACCTGACCCGAAACGCTGGCATGAACCGGGACACTCCAGGGTCCGATCGGTTTGCCGAGCGGTTGGCCGATCTCCACCTGGTCGCCCTTGGCCACGATTGCCTCGCAACCGGGCCCGATTTGCATGTTCAGCGGGATGGTCACTTTTGAGAAACCGGTCAGCGGGATTGCCGCCATTCCGACTGTGTTCTTGTTGTCTTTCGGATGGATGGACCGAGACAGTGCAAGTAAGTTCATTTTCATGTTTTCTCTTCCCTTACTCCTGTTGCCGTGCGAGTCTGTCGCGGGAATTCCCGGCCGCCTGCGCGCACCATTTTTTGTTCATAAAAAATCCTTCCATAGTGTAGGACAGTTGATGGACTATTTCAATATCGGATGATCGATTGGCCGTGATCGGTTGCTTCATGTGCTAGAATCAGTAGAAATTATCCGCTTCACAATAAGAGAGATCAATGAAAAAAGATAAACAGCTCGACTTGCTCAAGGGTCGTATTCTGCCCACGGTGATTAAGCTGGCCATGCCCATCATGGCCACTTCTTTTGTGGGCCTGGCCTACAATCTGACGGACATGTTCTGGGTCTCCTCGCTGGGCGAACGCGCGGTAGCGGCGGTCGGATCGGCAGGCATCCTTTTCTGGCTGGTTGAAAGTCTTTTTGCCCTGCCGCGGATCGGGGGCCAGGTGCTGGTCGGCCAGGCCCTGGGCGCGGACGACAGAGAAGAGTCACGTGGCTGGGCACGCGCCGCGCTGCGCATTGCCTATTTGATGGCCCTGGCTCTGACTTTGATCTTCATCTTCTTGCGGGCTCCATTAACATCGATCTTTCATTTCAATGACCAGGAGACCATCGTCCGCACCCAGACCTACCTCTGGATCGTCGGCCTGGGGATGGTCCCGCGTGTCGGAGGCCGGCTTTACAGCGCGATTCTGACGGCATC
>JAAZFK010000116.1 GCA_012511735.1 Clostridiaceae bacterium
ACCATAAATTCCCTTCCTGGTTGAAGTTGAATTCTTCGGGGTCTCCAATCAGTTCCATTTGGGGATTCTGTAATACTTCATCCCTCAGTGCCTCTGACACCAGGATCTGATCCATGTGCATGGTGTCTCGGATCCGGATGACCCTGGGGTTGGCCTGATCAGCCTCACCATTGAATTTAAGGCAGGCCGCGATGGCGTCCCTGTCCGAGTCAAAAACCAGGGGGATACGAAAAGGGGTGAAGGCGGTCGAAATCAACGCATTAGGTATGGAGGCATCGAAGTCACACTTGGCGAGGGCACGCCGGGTGGTCACATCGCCGTAGCCAAGGCCGACCATCTGGCCATTGGACTCATCTGTCAAATCGAGGATGGCCATTTTCCCCGCGTTCATTCCCCCTGTTACATAAGGATTGGAAAATCTTCCTGTAATGTTCGGATCCATTCCGTCACCGGAGATGTCTTTTCCGATCCTGTCGATGATCAAAAGATCAACTTCCTTGATGTAGCTTTGCGCCATCAGGCTCCGGGCTTCTTCAAGCAGGACCGGCTCCTCGTCGGCGATCCGGTGCGCCGGTATGGCTTCGATCCTCGCTGTCTCATCGTAAGCGTTCTCGATCATGGCCAGGCCGAACAGGATGGGGGCGTTCTTGAGAATCGCCTTGCCGAACATGGGAAGATTGGTTCCCATCCGTCTGGGCCCTTCCTGGTGAAAGATCTCGGCCCCCAGGTGTTTGCCAAGACCGATCACCATCATTTTCATCAGGCCACTTTCGTAAAGGCCTCTGAAGTCGGTGTGCGGCTTGACTCTTCCCGCGACGATGATGCCATCCGCTTCTGCGGCATGTCGGTCGATCAGGACATCCCTGCCGTCTTCCGTCATTCCAATCCTGGTTAATTCCATGGATGAACGGATGGGCGCGGAACAAAAGGTTTCGGTGACTCCGTAGCTTTCAAGGATGGCTTGTTGCCCTTCGGCAGTGGCACCTCCATGACTGCCCATGGCGGGAATGATGAAGGGTTTCGCGCCCCGGTCGGCGACGAAGGCACAAAGCTCCCTGATGATCAGGCTGATGTTGGCAATCCCCCGGCTTCCGCAGGTGATCGCGATCTCCATGCCCGGCCTGACAGTTTCTGAAATTTCACTTCTGGAAAGCAGGTCACGGATGCGGGCAGGAATATCCTCCACCCGCGGTCGGGGGAAGCGTTGTTTGACGCGATACATGGGAGGAAAATACGTGTCTTTCAAAAGGTCTTTGATTACTTGTCCCGACATCTTTCTTTCGTCCTTCATCATTTATGCCTTGCCGGACATCTGGTCACGGTCTGCCACTATTGGTATCATAACCCTCTTGGCATTCGATTATTGTCTCCCCGCCAAGGCCGTGACGCTGGCTGTCTGAAACGTGACTCTCCTTCACCGGAAGGAGATATGAAATGTGAAATTTCACAACCTTCTCTTACCATTATCAGGATTAAGCTTGTTTAGTCAAGGGTTTGTAATGTGTTATTTAACGGTGAATCAGGATGTTGACACTCCAAAACATGTGCGATATATTAAATTTCAGATTGCAGGTACAAGCCTGTAAATATTTTTTCTCAAGAATAAAGGAGGAGAATGAATGAAACCGATACTCAAGAGAGTTATGGCTTTCCTGATCATCGCCTTGATGATCGTATCTGTGGCTGCTTGTGCTCCGAGCGAGAGCAAGCCTGAGCCGTCAGATGAGCCGGGTAAAACAGAGCCCGGCCAAACGTCAGGCCCGTCTGGCGGTGATGAGACCTTCAGAATTGGGATGTCCAGCAGCTACACTGGTGGTACGGCCCAGGAAGGTATTGAGGCTCTTAACGCTGCGGAAATGCTGCTTAAGATCATCAACGATAACGGTGGATTCAATGGCGTCCCCGGCGAAATCGTTTCCCCGCGCGACAACAAAGGATCACCGGAAGAGGCAGTCAAGAATGCCCAGCGCATGATCCAGAATGACAACGTTGACGCCATCATCGGCTCCAACAGCTCTGCTGAGATGCTTCCTACCGGACAGTATTTCGACGAAGCAGGCATTTTCACCATTGGCATGGGCACCAGCGCGACCTGGATGCAGCAGGGATGGGAGCACGTCATCCGCTGCAGCGTCAAC
>JAAZFK010000117.1 GCA_012511735.1 Clostridiaceae bacterium
ACCCTTTATTCCTTCACCGACTCCAGCGACCTTTCGGCCATTACCATGACGGCCGTCAGTGAGATGGATGTCATTTATCTCCCGACCGACAACACCGTCGCGTCCAACACAGGCATCATCGACAACATCTGCCGGCCAGCCGGGATACCCGTCATCACGGGCGAGAAGGACACTTGTGCCGGTTGCGGCGTCGCCACCCTGAGCATTGACTATTACGATCTGGGCTACGCGACCGGAGAAATGGCTTATAAGGTTCTGACCGGCCAGGCCGATATCTCTGCCATGCCGATTGAATACGCACCCCGTTTTACCAAGATGTACAACCAGGAGATCTGTCAGGAACTCGGTTTGGTCATGCCCGAAGACTACGAGGCGATCACGGACTAAACCCCGAGATTGATACCAAACCATGAATATAAATTTCCTTAATCTCCTGGATCAGCTTCCGGGCGCGCTTGCACAGGGCCTGATCTGGGGCATCCTGGCCATCGGCGTCTACCTGACCTACAAAGTTCTCGATATCGCTGACCTGACCGTTGACGGCTCCTTTTGCACAGGAGGAGCTGTCTTCGTAGTCCTTTTGACCGGCGGCGCCCCTCTGTGGGTCGCGCTGGTGGCTGCCTTTCTGGCGGGCCTGCTGGCTGGTTTCGCCACAGGTATCTTCCACGTCTTCTTCGGGATCTCACCCCTACTGGCCGGAATTCTGACCCAGATCGGCTTATGGGCAGTCAACCTGATGATCATGGGCAAGCCCAACCTTTCAGTCAATGTCAACCACTTCCGTCTCCTGGTATCCCTGCGCTATCTGCAGGAAGTCATCAAGGGGGAGCGCCCCTGGTACCAGTCTCCCCTGTTGACCGTCAGCCTCTTGATCCTGTCGCTGATTGCCATTCTTTATTGGTTTTTCGGGACAGAATTCGGCACGGGAGTCCGCGCGACCGGCTCCAACATCAAGATGGCAAAAGCCCAGGGCATCAATACCGACTTTGCCAAGGTTTTCGGCTTGATGCTGTCCAATGGCATGGTCGCTCTCTCGGGAGCCCTGCTGACCCAGTACCAGGGATTTGCCGACATCAACATGGGCCGGGGCGCCATCATCATCGGCCTGGCGGCCGTCATCATCGGTGAAGCCCTACTGGTCTGGATTTTCCGCAACTTCGCCCTCCGACTGCTCAGTTCAGTCATCGGAGCCGTCATCTACTTTGTCGTCATCCAGACGGTCCTCTGGCTCAGGCTGGACCCCAACTACCTCAAGTTGCTCACAGCTGTCGTGGTAGCCGTCTTCCTCGCAGTCCCTCACTGGAAGAATAAGTTCGCCTCCTTACCTGCCAGAAACAAAGGAGGACTGTGACATGCTTGACATCATCAATATAAGCAAAACCTTCAACAAGAACACAGTCAATGAGAACAAAGCACTCACCTCGCTCGCTCTCTCCATCAAAGACGGCGATTTTGTCACGGTGATCGGAGGCAATGGTTCTGGGAAATCGACCATGCTGAACGCGGTTGCCGGGGTTCTGGCCGTGGACTGCGGCCGGATTGTGATTGACGGCGCAGACGTGACCAGGCTGCCTGAACACAGGCGGGCCCCCTACATCGGGCGCGTCTTCCAGGATCCCATGATGGGAACGGCCGGTGGCATGAGCATTGAAGAAAATCTGGCCTTGGCCAGCTGGAGGGGTAAACGGCGGACACTCAGATGGGGTTTGTCAAAAAAAGAACGCGAGTTTTATTGCGAAAAGCTGAATGAACTGGATCTTGGCCTCGAAGACCGGCTGACCGTCAAAACAGGTCTGCTCTCCGGTGGACAAAGACAGGCGCTCACCTTGCTGATGGCAACCTTGAGAAGGCCTAAACTTCTCCTCCTGGATGAACATACGGCGGCGCTTGATCCGAAAACGGCCAAGACCGTCCTCGACATCACAAATAAAATCGTGGAACACCACGCCTTGACCACCCTGATGGTCACCCACAACATGAGAGACGCCATTCACCTGGGCAACCGGCTGGTCATGTTCGACAAGGGACGGATCGTGATCGACCTCCAAGGTGAGAACAAAAGGCAACTCACCGTAGAGAAATTGCTTGGCATGTTTGAAAATCTCAACGACTTTGATGAGTTTGACGACAAGCTTTTGCTGTCATAACGGTTTGCAGAGGAGCTTGGGGCGGTTACCTAAAGATCTTTATAGGAAGGATCCACCTCCCCAAGTTCCCTGTAAGTATCCAGTTCAATCAGGTCATCGAAACCGCACTCCCTGATCTCAATCTCAAACTCACTGTTGAAATAATTGAGCGCGACCGCGTCCCAGAAACGTTCCTTGCCGCCCGGCATCCGGTAAACATCCTGGACCCGCTCCCCCAGCCTCGCGCCGTCGCGTTCGTTCCAAAAAGAAATGCCGAACATGTGGTGACAGTTCTCCCCGCCCAGCACGAAGTCCACGACACGTCGGTCACGGCTGATCAGGCACCAGTCGTCTGTCCGCTCAACCGGGACTCCCAGGTAATTGGACCGGTATTGGTAAGGTGCGATCAGTGCAGGATTTTTCAGATACAAATCAGCTTCAAGCAGATAGGCGGACCGCAGATGATCGCGCGCGCACATGAGAGATGAGATGTTGTTGGTTTCCTTGTAGTCAGGGTTTTCCAAAAACCGCATATGCGGGTATTTGTATAGCAGCTGATCGAACTGCTCGGCCAGATAGCCCCGGACAATGTAAATCTCATCGATGCCTGCCGCGGTCACCGCGTCAAGCAGGGTGTCTATTATTCGTTGTCCCTGGACCCGGACCAGGGGTTTGGGCGTGTTTAAAGTAACGGGTACCATCCGGGCACCAAACCCGGCAGCCAAAAAGACGGCTCGTTTGACCCGATAGGGTTCCAGCGCGTCAATGCCCCTGCCGCTGATGCCGCCCCCTTCAATCCATCCCGCTCCCGCAAGCTCGCCCAAAGCCCTGTTGACACTGCCCAGCGACCAGCCGGTCGCGGCAGCCAGCTCTCTTTGTGTCCCTGGCTTCCCTGTCAGATGCAGGTGAACAAGAAGATCAAACTGCAGCCTGGTCAGGCTCATAGGCGCTCCTCTCTTTTCTGCTTCGATAATAAGTGAACAGCCCCTTGACCAGCAGGTTGACCGTCAGAATCAGCAGGGCGATGAAGGCCGCACATTCCAGCAACATCTGGGCTTCGAAACTGGTGATCATCAGGGACAGCGGCCGTGTACCTGCGGTCGCGAGAAAGGCAACCGCAGAGATGGTCATCATGGAGTTGACAAAGAAGTAAGTAAACATTTCTGCCAGAGTTCCCCCCGCCTGGGGAAGGATCACGTCCCGGATGATGCTGATCCGGCTGACACCCAGTGTCTGCCCTACTGCCTCCAGGTGCTCATTGAGCTTGGCCAGGGTATTGTAGATCATCAGATAAGGTGAGGCAAAAAAGTGAACCAGGTTGACCAGGATCAGGATGGCCAGGCTCCCATAGATCAGGCTGCCCTTGAAGAACAATACATAGGACAGGCCAAGCACAATGCCGGGAATGGCAAGGGAGATCAAAGAGACCAGGTGGAGGATCTTTGACAGCTTGCCCGGTGTGCGGGCGGTCATGTAGGCCACCAGAAAAGACAAGGCCACCCCGGTCAGGCTGGTCACCAGCGCAATGACAAGTGAGTGGCCCAGGTTGGCACCGGCACCCATATTGAAGGCACGGGAGATATTGTCCATGGACAGGCGCATATCCGAAGGGTACTTCTTGACCAGGGTCAAGAGCAGGAAGGCGGCGATGGGAAGGAGGACCGCCAAGCTGACCAGACCGGAGGTGACATAGGCCAGGCCGTCACGCAGTCGGTTTTTTCTGACGCGAAAAGGCCTGGCAACAAAGGACAGAGTCAGCTTGTCCCGATTCAGGACATCCAATATAAAGGCGACCAGTGCCGGTGTCAGAAGGACCAGACCGATGACGCTGCCCTTGCCAAAATCCAACAAGCCGATCACGTCCTGGTACATCATGACCGGAAGCGTCTTGTACTGGCCGCCGACCATCAGGGGGACGCCATAATCGATGATGATCAAGGTAAAGACCGCAAAGAGGGTGGACAGCATGGGACGGCGCAGGAAGGGCGCCGTAATCGACGCGAACTGGTGGCGCCTTGAGATCCCCATAACGTCGGCCGCTTCGTAGGGGCTGCTGTCTTCATAACGCAGAATATCCGACAACATGAGAAAAGCTACCGGGAACGAATACATGACCGAACCGGCCACAATGCCCCAAAAACCGTAAATACTGCCCTTCAACCCAAACCAGCCGGTCACGAGACCGTTGGCTCCGAACAGCACCACCAGCCCCATTCCATGGGAAATCGAGGGAATCAGCATGGGCAAGGTGAAGAGCAGGGCAAATAAGCCCTTGAAACGGATCCTGCTGCGTTCCAGGAGCCAGGAGAGCAGCGTCGCAAGAAAGACCGCGATCAGTGTTGAGACGGCGGTGACCACCAGTGAATTCTTCAAGGCTGCAAGGAATGGACCTGACACCAGCAAACCCCGGATATCAACGGTCGTCATCCTGGCAAGCATGCGCAGGAGGGGTAAAAGGACCGAGACCGCGAAAAAGATCAGGAGCAGACCCTTGACAGCCGTCAATTTCCCACTTGTTTTCATTTGGCTTCCCTTGAGTAGCGGATCAATGAATCGATCTTAACCTGAATGTTGTGGATGACGAAAGCGCGGATGTAGTCGTTGGCCGGTTGGTCCATCAACTTGTGAGGGCTGTCAATCTGCTGAATCACACCTTCATGCATGACCATGATCCGGTCGCTCATGGCAAAGGCCTCCTCCTGGTCATGCGTGATGTAGATAATGGTGCTCCCGAATTCTTTTTGGAGGTCGAGAATTTCCGATCTGAGTGCCAGGCGGGTCTCCACATCCAGGGCGCTCATCGGCTCGTCGAGGAGGATGATGTCCGGGTTGACCGCCAGGGTTCGGGCCAGGGCCACGCGCTGTTGCTGGCCTCCTGACAATTGCCGGGGTTTCTTGGACAGATGGCCGCTAAGTCCGACCCGTTCGATCAGCTCCAGCGCCGTCGATCGCGCTTTTTTGCTCCCGCCACGCTTCTTCAGGGCATACTCCACATTTCCCAGAACGGTCATGTTTTCGAAGAGGGCATAATTTTGGAAGACCATGCCCATCCCCCGCTGCGCAGGCGGCAGCCCGGCAATATCAATCCCATCCTTGATGATCCTGCCGCTTTCCGCAGTCTCCAAGCCCAAAAGAATGCGAAGCAAGGTGGTTTTGCCGCAGCCTGAAGGACCGAGGATGGAGAGGAACTCCCCCTCCTCAACGGTAAAAGAGATGTTTTGTAACACCTCGTTGGTGCCGAATTGTTTGCTCAGCTTCTCGACGGTCAGTTTATTTTTTCCCATCAGTGATCCCATTTTTCCAGGAGCCTGGCTTTCTCCGCGGGTGAATCGCCCGACATATCCGCATAAAGGATGTCCACCGGATAGTTTTCCAGGACAAAGTCACGCTCTTTAAAGATTTTTTCCGGGAAAAAAAGTTCCTTATCTTCAATGACCAGGCTGTCTTTGAAAAACTCGAATACTTCCTTCACCGCCGGCCTGGTCTCCTTGCCCTTAATCATGGCCATGCCGTAAAGGGAATAAGGTGAACCCTCCTCAAAGAAATAAAGCTCCAGATCAACCCCCCGATTGATTTCTGTCACTGTTTGGGCGGTCATGGCCAGACCGATGGCCGCTTCTCCCTGGACCAGCGCATTGACGGGGCCCGAGCCCGAAGAGGTGTACTGAAGGATGTTGGAGGTCAGGGCATCGAAATAAGCCAAGGCTTCTTCTTCCCCCCAGGCATTGACCAATGATTTCAAAAACATGTAGCCCGTTCCGGACGCCTTTGGATTTGGCATGGAGATCAGGCCCTTGTACTCGGGCTTGAGCAAATCCCGGTAGTTGTCGGGCACCGGCAGCTCCTTTTGCTCCAAAATCTCTCTGTTTATGGCGATGCAGCCGCCATTACGCAAGGTAGGCAGGTAATTGCCGCTATCCGGAACCAATTCAGCCAGGTAGGGGGAACTGTCATAAGCAGAAAGATCGGCAAAGAGCTTTTCCAGACTCCCCAGGTAACCATAGTCGAGTTCGAAGCTGATGTCACATTCCGTCTCCAGGCCCTCCGCCTCAAGCTTGGCCGCGTGAGTGCCCGTCGGCAGGTACTCAAGGACAACCTCGTAATGGGGGAATTCCTCTTTTAAGCGCTTTTGGAAATACTCAACCCGATACTCTTCACTGCTCAGATAAACGATCACCTTTTCATCCCCGCTCTTCCCACAGCCGACGGCCAGGAAAATAAGCAGAAATGCCAGTAATATGCCTCCAACCCTTTTCATAAGAAGACTCCCGTCTTTGTTCATATACGGCAGAGATGCCGGTTATTTGAACATTTATATCTACAATATACATCAATCTGTTGATTTCGTGTTCAATTAACGCTGGATTAATCTCTCGTTAATACATCCGAAAGAGGCTATCAAGCCAATAAAACGATCCCGGCACACTCTTCCATTCATGTGCTGACCGGTGTGCTTGTGTTAAGATGACTGTCAGGCTGGGGCTCCGGCCTTTATTTGTAAGGGACATGGTTCACTGAATGAACATCATCAATACCATTCTTGGTATACCGCTTGGCTACCTGATGTATCTTTGCTACCGGCTGACCGGCAATTACGGGATCGCCATTATCGCCTTCACCCTTCTCACCAAGTTGCTCATGCTGCCCCTGTCTTTAAGCGCCCAGAAAAACGCCCTGGTCATGGTCCGGATACAGCCGGCCCTGGACGACATCAAACGCCGCAACAAAGGTAACAACACCCTGATTGCCGAAGAACAAAAAGCACTCTACAGACAGTCAGGTTACAGCACCTTCAAAAGCCTGCTCCCCCTGCTGATCCAAATCCCGCTCATCCTTGGGCTGATCAATGTGATTTACCATCCGCTTAAACATTTACTCCACCTGGACGTGGGCGCGATCGACCTGCTGATCCGTCAGACCGCCGGCATCCTGGGGATCTCCCCCACTGAAATGGGTTCGGGAGGTCAGCTGAAAGTACTGGAGCTGGTACAGAGTCAAGCGCATCTTTTCGATGGCATCCGGGGTGTCCAGGCCATCCTTGGCATGGAGACCCATTTTTTGGGGATTAACCTGGCACAGGTACCCTCGATTAACTCCATCACCTTTCTTTTTCCTGTGCTGTCGGGTCTGAGCGCACTGGCACTCGCCGCTTACCAGAATAAATACTATGTCCTCCAAAGAAGCCAGGGGAAAGTGAGAAAGTGGTCCATGGCCATCTTTCTGGCCGCTTTTTCTTTCTTTTTTGCCTACATCCTGCCGACCGGCATTGGTCTGTACTGGATCGCGGGCAACCTGCTCTCTATCCCCGTGCTGACCGTCAGCAACATGATCTACAAACCTGATCAGGACAGCAGGACTTCAGAGGTAAAGTCTGTTCCTCTCACACCGCAAGAAAAAGCCCAGGCGCGACAGCTTGCCAGGGCCAGAAGGAATCGACAAAAGGTTGATAAGAAGCGCTTTGCCGCCAAGCGGGACAAGCAACTTGTTTTCTACTCCGAAGGCAGCGGATTTTACAAATATTTCGAGGGCTTCATTGACCATATCCTGGATCACTCGGACCTGGTCATTCACTATGTGACCAGTGATTTCCAGGACCATATTTTTCAGAACCGGCATCCCCGGATTGAGACCTACTACATCGGCCCCCTGGCCCTGATCCAGTTCATGATGCGAATGGACGCCGACATGGTTGTGATGACGACACCGGATCTGGAATCTTTTCACATTAAACGTTCCCTGGTTCGGAAGGATATCGAGTACGTCTACATCGATCACGGAATGGCAAGCTTCCATATGATGTACCGCAAGGGAGCCCTGGATCATTTTGACACCATTTTCTGTTATGGTCCCGCCAATATCCGCGAGGTCCGTGAGACGGAAAAGCTCTACGGTCTGCCTCCGAAAAGATTAGTCAAAACAGGTTACCCCCTGCTCGACTCCATGCTGGATCAGGTCAGCAGGCTCGGAGACATCGTCAATGATCCCAAAGTCATCTTAATCGCCCCTTCCTGGCAAAAGGATAATATCCTGGAATACTGTCTGGACGAGACCTTGGAGCCCTTGCTTGAGACCGGCTACCGTCTTGTGGTACGTCCCCATCCCGAATTTGTGAAGCGGTTCCCTGAAAAGGTCCGGGACATTCAGGCACGTTACGGTCACCTGCCACCGGACCGGCTTGAAATACAAACCGACTTTTCATCCAACCGGACCGTCTACACCGCCGACCTGGTTATTACAGACTGGTCATCCATCGCCCAGGAGTTTTCCTACGCCACCAAAAAACCTTCCCTTTTCATTAATACGCCTATGAAAGTCCTCAACCCCGAATATGAGAGAATCCCCCTGGTCCCTTTGGATATCTCCCTTCGAGATCAGATCGGCTTATCGGTTGACACCGACCAGCTGCACCGTCTGACCGGGCTTGTAGAAACCCTGATCAAGGAGAGCCATCACTATCAAGCGCACATCTCCAGATTGGTTTCTCAGATGATCTTTGACATTGGGGATGGCGCGCGAGGAGGCGGTGACTACATCATCGCGAGGCTCAAAGATGAAGAAGAGCAGGAAACGGTTCCTGATCCCCTGACCGACAAGCTTGAGACCGGGCGCCTGGAAGCGCTGGCAGATCAATTAAGGCAGCTCATGGGAGAAGAATCCTTGCAGGATCAGGGGCTCGACATTTTGTTGAATCAAAGGCCTGCTGACTTGAGCCCGCCCCCCGCTACCAACCGCGATTATTTGCGGGGTCTCATTCAATCCATTGAGGACCTGATTGCCACCCAGGAGAAAGGGGCTCAGTCATGACCCGCAAACCCGCCCCCTATCTTCTCTTCATGGCAGGACTTTTCTTCCTTCTGTCGAAACCGGTCCATGCCTACATCGATCCTGCAACCACTACCTACCTGATCCAGATCCTGTCCGCCCTGGTCATCACGCTCGGGGTGACCCTGGGTATTTTCTTTAACAGGATCCGATCCTTTTTCCTCAACCTCCGTGTCGTCTTGAACAAATTCTGGATCCGGATTACGGTGAGGGGAAAGAAAGGCCACGGCCGTCCCGCCCCGGCCGCCCGACAAACCGCCAAAGGCAGCGGGATGGTGAGCAAGAGTGACTTCCTCTGGTCGGATGACCGAAGGCACAAGAACCGGTTTCTTGCCGCTCTCTTTCCTTGCTTTTGCTTCTTTTCCACCTTCTTGGTATTCGGGATTTATGAACTCTACGCGGGCAACCTGGACGATTTCGCTTTCCCTGTTCAACGTCTGCTCCTACCTCTGATTCTCCTGGCCCTGGCGGCATCCCTCTTGACGGCACTCCTCTTCGCGTTGATTCGAGGTCGTGTTTTTGACGCCATCCTCTCCCTTTTACTCGGCGTCTGTCTGGCAGTTTTCATCCAGGCCATGCTACTCAACAGTTCCCTGGGCCGATTGACCGGAGACACCATCGCCTGGGAGACACTTTCAGGCTCCATGGCAGTCAACAGCCTGCTGTGGCTGTTGATTCTGCTGATCCCCTTCCTGCTCCGTCTGCTGAGCAGGAAGACCTGGTGGCACGCTGTCCATCTCCTTCCCCTGATCCTGGTCCTTTCCCAGCTGATCTCCTCTCTTTCCCTCTACGTGGGGGATCCACGTCTGAAAAAAGGTTTTTCCAGCCGCTATCTGTCAAACCAGGGACTTTATGAGGTCGCGGATGGACACAACATCATAGTGATTATCCTCGATCGGCTGGATAACCGCTTCATCGAGTCCGTGATCCGGGATCAACCGGATTATTTTGACCGCCTGGATGGCTTTACCCGATTCACCAACAACCTTTCTTCCTATAGTCAGACCTTTCCTTCCATCACCCACATGCTGACTGGTATCCCCTATGATTTTCAGGAAGGCTACACATCTTACCTGGAGAGAGCCTGGGCAGAAGGAAGGTTCATCCCTGACTTAAAAGAAGCGGGTTTCTCAAGCCACCTCTACCTGACTCCAAGCCAGGCTTACCTTGATCCGCAAGCGCTCTCAGAGCACGCGGACAATTTGACAGAAGGAAGTCTTGAACTGGAGGTCAAACCCGCCATCCAAAATTTCATCCGCCTGAGCGCCTACCGATACGCTCCCCTGGCCCTCAAGCCCTTCTATTGGACGACAACGGATGAATTCACCGGCCTTATTCAAGCCAAATTCGAACCCGCCCCCTACAGCCTGGATGACCTGAGCTATTACAACGGGCTTCTCAATCATGGATTGGAGGTCACCGGGGAAGGAGGGAATTTCATTTTCCTGCACCTGAACGGTCCCCATCCCCCCTTCATCATGAACGAAAAGGCGGAACCGGTTGAAGAGGGCCAGTCTTCCTATCTGCTTCAAACCAAAGGGAGTTTTCACATCATTTATGAATATCTGGATCAGTTGAAAGCCATGGGACAATATGAAGGCGCCACCATCATCATCACCGGTGACCACGGTGCCAGGAGCAGTGATGTCCGTCCTCCTGACGGAGCCATCGTGACCGGCCTTTTTGTAAAACCCGCCGGCAAAGCCGGGACACCCCTTGAATCCAATTCCGCCCCGGTCAGTTCCGAGCATTTTAGCGCCACCGTCTACCAGGCGGCAGGCCTCGATGCGCATGTCGACGGACCGGCTTATTTCGATATAGGGGATCATGACTATGTCCCCCGATATCTCCACCACAGACTCTACGCCTCAGAAGGAAATCCGGCCAGGCTATTGACCTTTTTGATTTTGGGTGACGCCAATCTTTTTGATAACTGGACTCTGGTGGCTGAGGAGATTCTCGATTAAAAAGATCTAATCAATCCGCTTCACCCGGTTTGCGGAAACGATCAAAAAAGTCCTGAGATAACAGGGGGTTGGCAGCTACACCTGAAACCATCTCTTTGTAACGGGCTGTAATGGCTTCTGCCAGGGGCAGGCCGGGGTAGATCGCGTATTCATGGAAAAAAGCGTTCAGGTCAGCCTTGCTGTCATAAATTTCACCGGCGATATCCGAGATGAAATAGCGGCTGTTGGGTAAGGCAATCCCTGATATCAAGGGGACCCGGCTCCAGATCATTCTCCACGGACCAAGAGGAATACCCGGCAAGGGAAGGATTCTGCGCCCGCTTCTGCGTTCACTCTCGCGAACGAAACTGACGTCTTCCAAAATCATGCAGAGATCAGCCAGCGCTTTCGAGACCGATGACCGGGGGTAGGCGTACTGGAGCGTCAACCAGCCGCACAAATAAAGGTAGTGACAGGCTCTCAGGCGGATCAGATTCTGCACCTGGTCTGTTTCTTCCCGGCGCTTCAAGGTTGACAGTGAGGTAAAGAGCAAGCTGAGATCCCTGTAGCTGAGGCTGTCCGCAAATCGTTTCAACATCTCCATGGTTCGGATTTGCTTGAGCTGGTTGAGCAGCCAGGAAGAATCGGATGGCAACTGACTCTCGATCAGTTCAACCGGAAGCGGGTGCAACTCGCGACAGCCTGCGACCGCCTCGCGGAAAGACTTGTACTTCAAATCTTTCCTTCGCTTCTGTATTTCGGCGGCGTCCATATGCCTGGATCGTGCCGACCGCAGGAGCGCACCTGCGACAGGAGCTGCAACCCTGACAGGCTCCAACTTGTCCGGCCCAAGAACCTGTCGTTGATAGGAAGCGGCGGCTTCCTTCTTTTCAGCTTTCTCCTGTGTTTCGGGACTGATGTCCGGCAAGCGCAACCTGGCCGGACGAATGTCGCGTTCAGTCATCCGTTTAGGCTTTCGTATGGCCGTTTGGCCGTCTTGCGCTTCATTTTTTTTCATGGCTTTAATTCGGGCACTCTTACTGTCCCAAGCCTCCCCTGATAGCAGAAGGCAGGGCATCGACCGCGTCCCGGATCTCGGCTGTCGTAAAGGTCAGGCGTTCGACGACCTCTGCCAGACTGACATCGAACTCTTCCAGGGTCTTGGTGACGAAACCGCCCGACTCCTTGGTGAAATGGATGGTATTGTCGGTAATTTTTCGGCCCAGATCCTCAAGGGTAGCCAGCTGTTCATCCAATCGCTCGAGCAGAATGGCCGCGTTCTTGTTTTGAGAGGCCGACATTTTAACAGACGACTCAATCGATTTCGCGCTCTCGACGATCCCCTCGCCCAACCGGTCCGAGAGCGATCGCAACTGGTCGGTCAGCCGATCGATGTGTGAGGCCAGATTGACTTCTTCGCCTGCGTAAAGAGAGGTCATCTTTTCGGTGCTGGCTCCCAAAATTTCCAGATTGTCACTGATGGCCGCCATCTCATCGGCAATGTCATTCTTGGCCAGTGCCATCAGGCGAAGCGTTTCCTGAACGTCGCGCGACACTTCCTGACTTTCCTCCCTGGATCGTTCCATGGTCGCGGCAGATTCCTCCATCATGTTGGCGCTCTGTTCGGCCACCAGATAAAGAGTCTGAAGCTTATCAGGCAGTGGCGACAGGTGACTTGCCAGGGCTTGAGCGACAGCACCGGAAAAAGAATCCGCCAGGTCGGCCATGCCTTTTTCCTGTTTTTCAGCCAATGATTCCGCCAGCGTCGTCAGCGCGTAATTCGCCTGGTTGAGCGGAGGCGCTACTTCTTTGCTCATAATGTCGCGAACGCTCTGGTTGATTCCCTCGGCAAACTCTCCCTTGGCCAGTTCTTCCGCCAAATCCGAAAATTGGTTCACTTCGCTGCGAAGTTTTTCTCCATAGGCAACCATCTCACTGACCAGCAAGGCAACTCCGGTCCGGTCACTGAAAACCGGAAAAGAGGCCGAAAGAGCCATGATAACCCGGTCCTTGTCCCGCTCAACCCCATTTGCCGTACGCATGGCATGCCAGACGATAAAGGCCGAACAGACAAGTGACAGCAGGAATGCTGACAGTGCCAGAGGAACAATCCTCGCTGTCAGTCCCGTGAACAGCGAGATAAGCAGTGCCAGCACCAACCAAACCGCTCCCAGGGCAAAGGAGGTCAAGGCGAAGAGCCTGCCCCCGCTGATAAGGGATGTCGTTTGAAACAAACCGTCAGCGTCCATGACGGCCGCTGAATCGGGCAGCAATCTGCCTTCGAAATTGCTTTGGCTGATCTCAGCCATCCGCTCTCCAAACAGCACCAGCTGACGATGCTCAGACGAAGAGAACACCTCTACAATCGCCTGGGCGGGCAATTCTTTCCCCCGCTTGATCCGGCCCAACAGCATAGCGGCTTCATCCGCCAAAGCAGTTTCAGAACGGGCCAGACGCCGGTTTCTCAGCAAGCCGGCCACCAGAAGCGCCAGCATGGCGGTCGCCACGACAGCGGTCACGGCGACCGCCAGTGTAAAGATCAATTGAATATCCATAAAAACCTCTGTTTCTCGCTCAATCCTCACGCGCCAGCGCGAGCTCGATCAATCTGGACAATAAAGCGGCATCGGTGTAGCCTGCCTCGCGAAATAGCCTCGGATACATGCTGATGTTGACAAAACCCGGAATGGTGTTGATCTCATTCAGTAAAATCCGCCCGTCATCTGTAAGGAAGAAATCAATCCTGGCCATCCCGTAACAATCCGTCGCCCGCCAGGCTTCCGTAGCGAGTCTTCGCAACTCCTCTTCGATCTCCTGATCAATCTTGGCTGGTACAATCAACTGAGTCCTTGACGCTGCCTCATATTTGGAATCGTAATCATAAAAGTCGCGGTCGGGAACAATTTCACCGATAGGAGAAAGCTCCGGATCACCATAACCGCCAAGGGCCGCGATCTCCAGTTCCCTGCCTTGCACTCCCTCCTCCACCAGCACCTTGCGGTCAAAGCTGAAGGCGTGATCCAAGGCTTCGGGCAGTTCCTGTCTTGAAAGCACCCGTCTGATGCCCAGTGAAGACCCTCCCCTCGCGGGTTTGACAAAAAGTGGAAAACGCAGCCCTTCAATCACCTGATCGACTTGCCTGCCGTTCTGCCAGCCGTTCCGGTCCAACGACCGCCATGGGGTCTGAGGGATCCGGTTCTGGTCGAAAATCGTATTGGCAAAACACTTGTCCATGGCAAGCGCGCTGGCCGCCATGCCCGAACCTACAAAAGGGATCCCCGCCATTTCGAGCATGCCCTGGATCGTTCCGTCTTCTCCATTAGGCCCGTGCAGGACGGGGAAGACACAATCTGCGGGGTAACTGGTTGTTTTTCCCTGTCGGTTGACAAAAAGAAAATGTTTGCCCGTATCAGGAATCAGGTAGGCAGGGCTTGAAGGCCCTTCAAGCAGCCATTCCCCTTTTCGCATTGCCTCTGTTGACCCGCCATAGGCGTACCAGTGACCTTCACGAGTGATGCCGACGGGAAGTACCCGCCAGGCATCCGACTGGTGGAGAGTGTCGATGATGAAAGCTGCTGAAGAGAGAGATACGTCATGTTCCCCCGACTTACCGCCGAACAGAACGATTACATTCATTTTAGATTCCATTGGAATCTCCCAGACTCTTTTTATTTCGTGTAATGTTGACCAGAATATCGGTCAGGTGGTTCTCAAGATTTGTCATCATTTCGTGGGCATATTGTATCGCCGCGGCGCGGATGTCCGCCCCCTGCCGGGTCGCTTCATCGATCAGGGCCGAGGCGTTGTTCATAGCCTGTTGCGTGACCTCATGCTCATCGATCATCCGGGCCATCTGTGCCTCGGCGTCCCGCATGATGGTGTCTGCTTCCCGCCTGGCCTGATTGATCAGTTGTCTGTTCTGCTGCAAGACCCACTTGGCCCGGTCCAGTTCCTCGGGCAGACCTTCACGGATCATACGCACCAGAAAAAGCACCTCTTCCCGCTCAACCATGCATTTGTCAGAAAAGGGGACACTTTTTGCCTCAAGCAGATCGGTCTCAAGCCGGTCCAGCAAAGTCGCGACATTCCGGTCGTCACGCGGGCGTGGGGAGCGCCGTGTTTCTTCCCGGTCCCTGTCACCCATCCGTCTGTCGGGGTAATCATTCATGTGTCCTACCTCCCTGCGGACTCATGTCCGCTTCATCACCGCTTGTCTTGCCATAGATGTCAACAATATCAGATTTGATGGCCGGGGGAACCAGATCTTCGACTTCGGCTCCCAGGCGCAGGAGCTCACGGACCAATGACGAAGATACATGACGCATCCCGGGAAGCGCCGGGAGAAACAAGGTGTCGATCCCTTTCCCCATGAGTCGGTTGATCTGTGCCATGGCTTCTTCCTCTTCATACTGGGACAGGTTGCGGATTCCCCTGACAATCGTGCCGATCCCGTGTTGGAGGCAAAAATCAACCAGCAAGCCGTCCGCCGCTATCACCTTGACCTGATCCTTACTGTCCAGACTTTTGCGGATCAGGTTGACGCGACGTGCGCGATCGGCTACAGGCACCTTGTTGGAGTTGTCGAAGACTGCGATGTAGAGTTCATCGCAGATCAAAAGAGTCCGCTTGGCCACATCAAGATGGCCCGCGGTGAAAGGATCGAAAGTTCCCGGGAAAACGATTCTTTTTTTATCCGTCCGTATATGAGAGTCCATCACCCGTTCATCCTGCCGTTAAAGCTCGTCAAAGGCTGACTCATCAGGCCTAAACTGGTAAAAGGATAGCACGCCCGTGCCGTACTGACAACTGCGCAGCCGTGACAGAACGGGGTCAAAGAGGTGTTCAGGCAACTCTTCTGCCCTGGTCTCGATCACCACCAGACCCTCAGGCGCGAGCAAAGGATAAAGAAGAGCTGAAGCTTTTTCCATGTAGTCCACGGCCCGCGTCCATGGTGGATCAAGGTAGATGAGATCAAAAGCGTCCTGTCCCCCCGCCAGTCCACGGAGGCGGTGCCGGTAATCTCCCGCCAGGACTACTGCCCTGTCGCCCAGTCCGGTCCGTCTGATGTTTTCGTCAAGAACCGCCAGGGCCCGGCGATCCGACTCAATCATGACAACTTGACGTGCGCCGCGCGAGAGTGCTTCGAGCCCGATCTGGCCTGACCCCGAGAAAACATCGAGTACCCTGGATCCTTCAACACGATCCGCCAGAATGGAAAAAAGCGCTTCTTTGGTTCTGCCCGGTGTCGGACGGCAAAAATCACCTGCCGGCATCAGCAGCTTGACGCCCTTGGCTTGTCCGGTAATGATTCGAGGCATGGTCAATTCTCCTAGAGGCCCGGCCGGGAGAGGCGCTCACCGTACCGGGCGTGGAAAGCTTTCATGATGACCTGATTTTCTGGCATTTCAAGCCCCGGATCCAAAGCGAAAAGCTGATCACAAGCCCCGGCGACTTCACGGAGAAGTTCGCTGTCTTCATAGAGATTGGCCACTTTGAAATCGGGTAAACCGTGTTGCTGAACGCCAAACATATCGCCGGGTCCCCGCAGAACCAGATCCTTATCGGCGATGGCGAAACCACTTTGATTGCGGCACAGGACCCGAAGTCGTTCCCGGACCTTGGCATCCTCACTGTCACTGACCAATACACAATAGGATTGGCGGGATGATCTGCCCACCCGGCCGCGCAGCTGATGAAGCTGGGAGAGGCCAAAACGTTCAGCGTTTTCGACGACCAGCAAGGTCGCGTCCGGTTGATCGATGCCCACTTCGATGACCGTGGTGGATACCAGGATGTCGATCTCTCCCCTGCTGAAGGCATCCATGAC
>JAAZFK010000118.1 GCA_012511735.1 Clostridiaceae bacterium
AGGTTACACCTTCCTTGGCTGGGATCAGGAAGTGCCTGAATCCATGCCGGCAGGTGATTTGAAACTGACGGCTCAATGGAAGATCAATAAACACAGGCTAACTTTCTACACCGCCTGCGGGACAGCCATCGAGCCCATCATGCTCGAGTTTGGATCTAAGATTGAGATTCCGGAAGACCCGGCCAGGCCGGGGGCAAGATTTGTCAGATGGGAACCCGTGATCCCTGCGACCATGCCGGACAGGGATCTGGAACTGGTTGCGATTTGGGACGTCGATCCGCACACCATCATCTTCGATACCAGGGGAGGAAACCCGATTGCGCCGATTGTGTTGGCGCCCGGTTCCAAGATAAAGCTTCCGGATGACCCGGTGCGGGTCGGGCATACCTTCCTTGGTTGGGAGCCGGACCTTCCGTCCGTCATGCCGGAATGTGGGATTGAGTTGTGCGCCCGATGGAAGGTTAACCAATACACCATCACCTTCGACACCCGGGGAGGATCGGCTGTGGAATCCATGACCCTGGACTATGGCAGCCCCATCGTATTGCCTGAACCTCCCACACATGAGCTTTATGTATTCGCTGGCTGGAAACCCGCGCTTCCCGCGACCATGCCGGCAGAGGATCTGAATGTCACCGCCAGGTGGTGGGTCGACGGTCAGGTTATGGCAGGCGAGGATGATTTGACTGGAGAAGAGAAGGTGCCTCCGACAGGAGTGTTGAATCCTTATTTGTTGCCGGCCTTGTTGACAAGCTTTTCATTCCTATTATTTGTCACTGGGTCAAGTGTGGGGAAGGGAAAGAAAAGAAAACCGAGAGTTTAACCCGATCTGGATTTTCGGTTTTAATCACCCTGGCCGGTTGGCCGGGGTGATTTATATAAATGGTTGGTTTTCCTGGTTTTCCTGTTTTGACAAGAGATGAGTCAATTGGCCGACTGTTTTGTTTTATCCGCTCTCGGCCTTTTCTCAGTATGGCTGTGGAGAAAAAGATCGCGTTGTGACTGCAAGGTCATGCTGCCTTCACGGATGTATTGGTTGGCAGTCTGTTCTTTTCTCACTGATTTGAGTTTTGACTTCATGTTGCTGACGCCGATCAAGGCGATGAGCAGGGCGATGGCTAAGGCGATCAGGGCGGCGACCAGCCTTTGATTGACGTCGGGGGAAGCCTGAATTGCGACATGGGTCATTTGAATTAGATGATTCATCTTCCTCACCTCACCAGCAATTGGGACAGCGCAACCAGGAGGACGGAAGCGATCCCGAAAATCTTGAAAAACCAGGACCAATATGCTTTTTTGTCCATGGGAAGGTCACCGACAAACTTCCCCGTTTGTCCGTTCATGGCAAAAAGATAGCTTTCGCCCTCCCAGCTGGTAGAAAGCAGATAGACAGGTAAGAGGGCGTACTTAATTTTGTTGTCGGTCAACGCGATGTCCTCACGTTTGGGTGTGACCGACTGATAGCCCTTGACCGTATTGCGGAAAGCCTGGCTGGCGCTTCGTTGGATGCGCTCATCCGCCCGGGGATAGCAGGTCTCCGCGTCCTGATCATATTTGTTGGCGAAGTAGCCTGCCAGATAGGCGGTCTGAAAGTCCACCGCCTCCTTGAGATCGAAAGGTTCCAAAGATTCCATCAGAGTATCGTCAATGGCCTGAGAGCCATCCACGGGCACTTGATCAAATCCGATTTGACCTGCCCGGTGCACATGATAATGTGAGGTCCGGGTGTAATGATAATGACTGTCGCTCCAACGTTTGACCTGTGTCGCGTCATAATCCGCCTTCACATCCGCCTCGGCGTCAAAGAGCCAGAAGGGCACGTAGACCCCCTTGATCTCGTCCAAATGGTTCCTGTCCCTGAAAACTTTGGGAAGAAGCTTCTTGCCCGCATAATGGCGTTTCAGCGCTTCCTTGGCCTCATCCTTATTAAGTTTAAAGGGAAGCACCAGGTCGGGCCGCAAGCTACCTGAGAATTTGGAGGCAATGACTACCCGGTTGCCGCAAAAGGGGCAACTGGTGGCTCCAAGCGATTCTTCGCCGATGATTTCACCGCCACAGGAATTACAGGTATAAACTGCCATGGCGTTCGTTTCATCTGCCTGCCAGTCTGCCCCTGAATAAGACCAATCCTCGGATTCTATTTGTGCTTCTTCTTCCAAGAGGCTGTCCATGGCCTGCAAGGTCTTAAGATCCACGACAGAATCGCAGTAGGGGCACACCATGTCCTGGGCGCCGGGGTCGAAGTTGAGGGGGCCTCCACAGTTGGGGCATTTATACTCCATCAGGGCCATCAAGCTTACCTCGCTTTACTTGAATATTTTTCTGCTGCCACCCATTATATCAGGCAGAAAGGCCGGTGGCAGACTCACCTTGACCGCCTGATAAAACCTGCTATAATGTCCTCACGGCGAATTTTGTTGAAAAAAGAGCGGGGGTTCCCGCTCTTTTCATCGTCAGATGCTTTAGGTGGTATATGAGCGGTCAAAAGACGAATAAAAAAATGATCCTTGATCAGGTCGGTCCCCTGGCAGAAGGCATGGGGCTGGCTTTGCTTGACGCCCTTTATGTGCATGAGGGCGGCCGTACCATCCTGCGCCTGATTATTGACAAGCGGGGCGGCGTGGGGATTGAGGACTGCGAACGGCTGAGCGGGATTGCTGACGCCTTGATCTCTGAAGAGATGGGACTCGACGATTTCGACGTCTTCGAGGTGTCTTCCCCGGGGCTGGACCGACCCTTGAACACCCTGGAAGATTGTCGCCGCCATGAAGGCGAATGGGTCAGAATCAGTCTTTACCAAGCGGTAGACGGGGAGAAGAAGTTCTTCGGGAAACTGGTTGTTGAAGATGAGATGGTCGGGATCGAAAGGGAGTCCGGTGAGCGAAAACTCTTCTCCATGCAGGACATTGCCCGCGTAAAACGCGAGATCGTTTTTTAGGCGTGACCGGTTGAAGAGAATCATGCAGGGTCTGTTGAAGGAGAAAAGATGAACCACGAATTTATCGAAGCGCTGAAACAGTTGGAAAAAGAACGCGGTGTCGAAATGGAAACCCTGGTCGAGGCGATTGAAGACGCCTTGGTCGCGGCTTACCGCCGTGAATTCGAGATCCGCTCAAAAGACCGTGAAAAAGGGCGCGAGCGTGAAGGCATGCCTGTCCAGGAAAGTGAACCCAAACCTGTTGAAAACGACGGTATTACGGCGCACATCGACCGAAGAACCGGTGAGATGCGGGTTTATCAACCGATGACCGTGGTTGAGGAAGTGCTTGATCCTAACAGCGAACTCTCGCTTGAGCAGGCTCATGCCTTGTCAGAGGACCTGGAGCTGGGCGACCAGCTGGTGCGGGAGGTAGATCCCTCGCACTTCGGGCGTCTCGCGGCTCAAACGGCTAAAAGTGTCATCAACCAGAAACTTGCCCAGGCTGAGAAGCTTCGTATCCACGATGAGTTCTCCGGCCGTGTTGGCGGTCTGGCCAGTGGTATTGTCCAGAGGCGTGATCGCAACGAAGTGCTGGTAGACATCGGGAGAGCCCAGGCAGTGCTCCCTTACAATCAGCAGTCGAGACTTGACAACTACACCTTCAAGAAACATATGCGTTTCTTCATTATGAAAGTGGACCAGCGGGATCACCGCCCGGTCATCATGGTATCGCGCAGTCATCCCGGCCTGGTTCGCCGCCTCTTTGAGCAGG
>JAAZFK010000119.1 GCA_012511735.1 Clostridiaceae bacterium
CCAACAAGTCCTCCGGCGTCAGGCCCTCGTCAGGCAGAACAAAACGCATATGTCCGTTTACCAGGGGTAACTGGCCCGCGGTGAAGCGATCGGTCACCAGGACTGAATGGGAATCAAAGGAGCCCCGCAGGTAAGGCACCTGCTCCAGGGCTTCCTCCACACCGTAAAACAGATCCTTTTTGATCGATTCTTCCGGGAAGGGTTCCAGCCAGTCGGCCTTGAAGTAGACGGTATTCATCAGGACCAGCAAGAGATCGGGGTCACTTATATCCATGTCCGGCTTGATCTTGCCCCGGGTCTCTTTCTCCACCCAGCGGCTCATCCGGTCAGCTGTCCCGGGGTCGGTAAAATCGACGGCGAAGGCAGAGGCGTAAAAATGATCAGCCATCTGGTCCAGCCAGGCCTGTTTGACCCCGGCACCGTCTTGTCCCACCAGATCCTTTCTGGCCCAAAGCGCGTTGGCGATCTGTTCCGCCTCGCCCTCACCCTCCACCGTCATCAGGGCGTAGAGGCTGCGCAACTCTTCGCCTATCTTGGTCTGATCGCCTGCCTCCAAAAAGTTCCGCAGATCTTCTTTTGTCCTGCCCGCCGCGCCGGCTTCCAGCATGGCCAGGGCGTAGTAGAGACTGACAGGCGAGTAAAGCGAGTTTTGATCAGGCTCAGCCCCCATGACCGAAGCAGAGGTCTTGCCCGCGAAGGCCCAAAGGGACTGACGGAAAGCATCCGAAACGTCTTCGTAAAAGACGTCCCCCTTGATCTCTCCCGGCACCACCAGGGTATCCGCGCGTACATGACTTCCATTCGTCGATCCTGTCCCGCAGCCGGTCAGTGTCACAAGAATCAAAAGAACCGTCAAAAACAAGGTCATTTTCTTTTTCATTGTCATCACTCCTTGTAAAAGGTCTCCACTTATGTTGACGTCAGGGCTCCATAATGGTTACACCCGGATTGCGGATGATACCGACGAAGAGCGGCGCGCCCGCCTGGTCAGAGATGACATAAATAAAGGGCCGGTTGAGATGGATCTCAATGACTTCCGTCTCCTGGGGTGGCGCGGATCCTACCATGGCTATCTCTGTATAGGAAGCCGCTTCAATGCCCTTCTCATCCAGGGCGATGAAAGCCTCCTGGCTGATACCGTCGACCCAGATTTCCCCCTCATACATGGCTGAGAAATCGGGATTATCGGTGACCATGGCTGTCAGGCCCAAACCGTCCATTTTTTCCAGGATATTGATTTTGTTCTTGTAAGTGAATTGAGGCAGCTTGAAATCGATGTCATAGAAGTCGGGCTCCGTCTTCCTCAGATCGGTCAGGAAGGAAGGGTCTTCCAATAGATTTTCAGGACTGACACCGCTGGCCGGCAAAATGAAGTCAATGGATCCGCTCTTGAGCTGGACGGAGGTGGATACAAAGCGGTCGGTCCGGACAGCCGGATGTTGTTTAAATAACCGGCTTAAATAGGAAGCCTCCAAATTCATGGTGCGCTCCCCATAGAACGGTCCATTCACCAGATCGGGGTCAAAGCGGTCGATCCATTCGGCCTTGAAATAGAGGGTATTCATCAGGACCAGCAAAAGAAGCGGATCGCTGACGTCAATCTCCGGCTTGATCTTGCCATGGGTCTGTTCCTCGACCCAGCGGCTCATCTTTTCCGATGTGTCGGGATCCGTGAAATCGACGGCAAAGGCGGAGGCGTAAAAATGGTTGGCCATCTGATCCAGCCAGTCAGCCTTGAGTCCTTCATCTTTGTTGGCCAGAAGTTCCTCCTTGATCCAGAGGGCATTGGCCACCTGCTCGATCGAGCCTTCACGCGCACCGGCCATGAGAGCGTAAAGATTACTCAACTCTTTACCGATATCGGCGTCTCCGGCTGCCATCAAGGTGCGAAGATCCTCCTTGGTACCGCCTGCCGCGCCCGCCTCCAGCATGGCCAGCGCGTAATACAGGCTGAGCGGCGAATAAAGTGAGTTGTTGTAAGGTTCGGCCTCCAGGGCCGCACCCGAAGTCTTGCCGGCGAAGGCCCAAAGCGATTGCCTGAAGTCTTCAGAGACGTCACTGAAAATGACATTCTTTTTGATCTTCCCCGGTGTCGCCAGCGTATCGGCATGGACTTGCTTCCCTGTCTCAGGTAGGATTTCTTCTCTTGAGGGAAGAGGGCTTGGGTTTTCGACGGGCTCCGAGACCCCACATCCTATCAGGGATGTCGATAAGATCAGCAGACCCACTAGAATTGCCAGTATTTTTTTCATTGTTTTTTCCTCCTCAGGAGTGGGCGGGGTTTCTGATGATCCCCACAAAGAGCGGCGCGCCTGCCTGGTCGGTGATAACGAAGAGGAAGGGGCGGTCAAGATAGATCACCAGATGATCTGACGGTTCAGCCGGCGCGGATTCGACCATGCCTATCTCTGTGTAGGCGGCGGCTTCCACACCCTTTTCATCGAGCGCGATGAAGGCTTCCTGGGTGATGGTGCTGACCTCTGCGCCCCGCTCAATCATGGAAGAAAAATCAGGGCTATCCTTGACCATGGCCGGTAAGCCGAGTGGCTTCATCGCTTCTAGAATATCCGTTTTAGCCTTGTATTCAAAAAGGGGCAATTTCAAATCAACTCCAAATGCTTCCCACTCCCCACTGTGTAAGCTTGTGAGAAAGGACGCGTCCTCCAGGAGCAGATCGGGACTTGTCCCGTCGGTCGGAAGAATAAAATCAATCTTCCCGCCGGTGAGCGGCAAGGAAACTGCAGAATAACGGTCTGTCTGTCGTGCGGAGATGGAGTAGTAAGTCCGGGTCAAATAGGGAATGGCCGGGATGGTGCCCTCCCTGCTATAGAAATCATCTTCAAAAATTTCATCCTTATCGAAAGGTTCAAGCCAGCCGGCCTTAAAGTAGAGGGTATTCATCAGGATCAGGAGAAGGCCGGGGTCACTGACATCGATCTCCGGCTTGATCTTGCCCTTGGTCTTTTCTTCAACCCAGCGGGTCATGGCTTCCGGCGTATGCGGCCGGGAAAAGTCGACGGCAAAGGCCGAGGCGTAAAAATCCTCCGACAGTTGATCCAGCCATGATTGTTTGACACCACCCTGGTCACTGACCAGATCCTCCCTGATCCAAAGCGCATTGGCAATCCGCTCTACC
>JAAZFK010000120.1 GCA_012511735.1 Clostridiaceae bacterium
GCCAACGCCATCACGGTCACACCGCCAACCAGCGCTGAGCTTTTCAAAATTAAAATGGATAAGTACAGGGTCATGGCTGAGGAGAGCTGCAAGGATGGAACCAAGCTGATCTGAATCAACGGATCGCTTTTGACGGAATGGTCATCTCAGGCAAATAGAAGGCGACAGATAGAATTTGAACGAAGGCACCATATGGATAAGATTATTCTAATACCCGACTCTTTCAAGGGAACCATGGATTCCTTAACCATCTGCGGCATCATGGAAGCTGTTGTGCGACAGCACTATCCGCAGGCCCATATCGTGAGCCTGACCGTGGCTGATGGCGGGGAGGGAAGCGTGGACAGCTTCTTGCACGCCTTAGGTGGGGAAAAAATCACCCTCCGGGTCAAGGGTCCCCGCTTTGAAGATTTGGATGCCTTTTACGGTCTGGTCGATCAGGGCAGGACTGCCGTGATTGAAATGGCCGCCTGTGCGGGACTGCCGCTCATGGGCGACAAAAAAGACCCCTTGGCCTCCACTACTTACGGTGTCGGTCAACTTATGCTGGACGCAGCCAGCCGTGGGGTCAAAAGAATCATTCTGGGTCTTGGCGGGAGCGCGACCAATGACGGTGGTTGCGGCGCGGCTGCCGCGGCAGGCGTCAAGTTTTTTGACCGGGCAGGAGAACCATTTATACCTGTGGGAGCGAATCTTCATCTGATTGATAAGATCGACTTGACAGGTAACCGGCTGATGCAAAGCGGGATTGAAGTGATTGCCATGTGCGACATTGATAATCCCCTCTATGGTCCAAAAGGCGCGGCTCACGTCTTCGCGCCACAAAAAGGCGCAAGTGAGACCGATGTGGAGCTTTTGGACGCGGGATTGCGTCATCTGGCTACGGTCATAAAAGAGGAGCTTGGAAAAGAGGTTGACCTATTGCCCGGCTCAGGTGCCGCGGGCGGTATGGGTGCGGGGGCTTATGCCTTTTTCGACGCCTCGCTGGAAGCAGGCATCGAAGTAGTACTTGATCTGCTTCGTTTTGAGGAAGTCACCCGGGACGCCAATCTGGTTCTGACCGGTGAAGGCAAGATTGACGGTCAAAGTCTTGGGGGCAAGGTGGTCGTTGGAGTAGCACGCCGGGCAAAAAAGCTGGGAGTGCCGGTCGTCGCCATCGTAGGAGACATTGAAGACCCGGTCGGGCCGATATACAGTGAAGGTGTCATCGGAATTTTCAGTATCAACCGTTTGGCCATCGATTTTGCCCAGGCCAGACAACGGAGTCACCACGATCTGGCCTTGACGGTTGACAACCTGATGAGGTTTATTAAACAGCTTGGCATTTGAAGTGTTATAGTAGTGCTTGCGGCATTACCTGTTGAAATTGAGGAAATGGAATGAAAAACAAAAAGAGAATTACGACTCTGACCACCCGTGACTTTGTCCACGGCATCGAACACGAGGGATGCGGCGAATGCCAGACATCGTGTCAATCCGCCTGTAAGACGTCTTGTGGTGTCGTCAACCAGGTCTGCGAGCAAGAAAACCGCTAAAATTTGCAAAGGTAAGACTTAACGATCACTTCGCCGGAGACTGTCGGGTCGGGTGAAGCTTCTTCTTTATGGTTCATCAATTTAAACTGAATGGCTATAACCTGGTGTTGGATGTAGACAGCGGCAGCGTCCACGTGGTGGACGACCTGATCTACGAGATTGTTACCCGGTTTGAGGATCAGTCGCCGGAGGCGATCATCAGCCAGCTGTCGGCTACCTGGGAGCCTGATGAAATCAGTGACGCGCTGGCGGAGAGTCAGGCCTTGGTTGATCAGGGTCTGTTGTTCTCGCGCATCGATCACAGCCAGGGTCTTCCGGCTATCGATTCCAACAGCCAGGTCAAGGCGCTTTGCCTTAACGTGGCTCATACCTGCAACTTGAACTGTACCTATTGCTTTGCCGCTCAGGGAAGCTATAAGGGTGAACTGGCGCTGATGCCGGCGGCAACCGGCAGGCGGGCCATGGATTTTCTGGTTGAAGCGTCCGGGTCCAGGCACAATCTCGAGGTCGATTTTTTTGGCGGCGAACCCTTGCTTAACTGGGCTATGGTAAAAGAAACTGTCGCCTATGCACGATCTCTGGAAGCCAGATATAACAAA
>JAAZFK010000121.1 GCA_012511735.1 Clostridiaceae bacterium
CAATGGATGATTTTGAAAAGCATTTGAATCGCAAACTGAAAAATCCCTCGTTCGCGAAGAAATGGGAGGAGTCAGAAGCAGAACACACCCTCGTGAAAGCCCTTATCCAGGCGCGCATTCAAGCTGAAATGACACAGCAGGAATTGTCTGAAAAATCCGGCATCGATCAGGCTGTACTGAGCCGGATCGAATCCGGGAAGGCTAATCCCAGCATCAGAACACTTCAAAAAGTAGCGAATGGATTAGGCAAGAAACTGCTGATTGATTTTTGTTGAGGATCTGTTCCTTCTTCTGTTTTCTCAGCTCAATGCCTTGACCAAGAGTCTGTAGGCTGCCGCCATGGCGGTCTCAAGCGGCAGACTTGCCAGAGGGCGGTAAAGGCTGTGGGCAAAGGCCGCCATGGCACCCAGTAGGGCCATCTCCCGATAGTAGTCGTCCTGGGGGTCCAGGGGCTGGATCAGACCTTCTCTTTCTCCAGCTTGGAAAATATCGTCGTAGATTTGCTTGATCCAGCGGTTGTTGGCTTGCAGGTAATCCTCAAATGTTGTCAGGTATTGATAAAAGGTCTGCAGATCGCCCATAGGTGAAAAAAGCATGCATTGATCCTTGTTCTCCCTGGCCTGACGGGCCAGGATTAGAAGGATGGCTTCGAACTTGCCCTGGAAGCTGTCCTGGCTTTTGACCGCAAGCAAGGCTTGTTGAAGCCCCTGGCCGATATGATGCAGGATGGCCTTTGAAATGGCCTCTTCCTTGGTCTTGAAATATTCATAGAGGGTACCCTTGCCCACACCGGCTTCTGTGGTGATATCCGACACCTTGATGGTGTAGGGGTTGATGCCTCTTTTGATTAGAGCGAAGATGCCGTCGAAAATGGCTTTTTCTTTTTGTTTAATTTCAAGATCCCGCATGGCCTAAGCCTCTCCTTTCTCGGTTTCCGGCAGGGTTTTATCCCTGTGCAGCAGGTCGTAGATGACCGGGATGACAATCAAGGTCAGCAGGGTTGAGTAAAGCAGCCCGCCGATGGAGACGACCGCCAGGGGTTGCAGCATTTCCGAACCCATGCCGACCCCCAGGGACAGGGTGGACAGACCCAAAATGGTGGTGACCGCCGTCATCAGGATGGGCCTCAACCGGGTCTGACCCGCCATCATCAAGGCTTCCCGCTTGGAGAGGCCTGATTGTCTCAGCTGGTTGGTGAAGTCGACAAAGACGATGCCGTTGTTGACCACCACACCACTCAGGACTAAAAAGCCCAGCATGGAAATCACGCTGATCTCATAACCCATGATGAAGAGGGCCATGAGACCGCCTGTGAAAGCCAGGGGAATGGTGAACATGACGATGAAAGGTGACAGCAGGGACTGGAATTGAACCACCATGATCAGGTAGATGAAGGCGATGGCGAGCAGAAGCATGGAACTCAGATCCTTCAGGGAGTCCTGGATGACCTGGTTCTCGCCGGCGATCTCGATCCGGTATCCTGCAGGCAGTTCATAATCTTTGATTCTTCTTTCAAAGTCCCGGCTGACCAGCCCGATGTTATGCTCGGTGTCGACGCCGGCCGTGACCGACAGGTAGCGCTGTTGTTGATCTCTGCGGATGGACGCCAGACCGCTCCCCTGTGTCATACCGGCAATATCGCCCAGCCTGACCTTGATCTCTTCATCTGACTGCCTGCCTGTCAACTGGAGATCCATCAATTCCCTCTTGTCCAGATCCAGGGTTCTGTCTTCCAGGACGATGATCGGGTAGTCCTTGTTTTCAACCGACAGACTCGAAGAAGTTCTGCCCTGTCCGATGGCGGAGGACACTTCTGCGTAAACCTGAGCCACGGTCAGCCCCCTGGCCATGGCCTTTTCCTTGTCCACCAGGATTCGCAGCTCTGTCAGGGTCTCCTCCTGGCCGTAGGTCACATCGATGGTGCCCTCCACCTCCTGGAGAATGGCGCCCAAGTCCCGGGCCATGGTCTGGAGTGTATCCAAATTGTCGCCCTTGACCATGATCTCGATGCCGGAACCACTCAAAGCCGAGATATCCATGTTGGAGGAACTGACAGAGATTTCCACCTCCAGATCCGCCGTCGCAGCCAGGATTTGACGTTCCATCTCTTTGTTTTTCAAGCGTTTGCCTTGATCCAGCAAGAGATAGAGGGACATGCTGTTTTGCCCCCTGCCACCACCCATGAAGCCCACGCCTGACATAAGCCCGCCTTCAAAAGCACCGATGGTATCGATTCCCTCCAGGGTCAGCAATCTGTCGATCACCGCTTCCGTCGAATCGATCAGTTCCTCCCGGCTGGCGTCCTTATCCAGCGTGATGGACAAGGACATCTGGGGGGCGTCCATGTCGGGGATAAAGGAGGTTCCAAGCGAAAGGGCCAGGACCAGGCTGAGGGCAGCGATGCCTACCACCGCCAGAATGATGATGGTCCGGTGTTTCAGGGACCAGCCCAGGAATCGGCTGTAACCTCGGGTAAAGCCGCTGAAAAGACGGCTCTTCTTCCCGCTTGATTTCTCCAGCATCCTGGAGCCCAGCATGGGTACCAGGGTCAGGGCCACAATCAGGCTGGCAAGCAGGGAGTAGGCAATGGTCAAACCCATATCGGTGAAGATCTGCCTGGAGATGCCCTGGACAAAGACAATGGGCAAAAAGACCGAGGCGGTCGTCAGGGTTGAGGAGATGATGGCGCCCGCGATTTGTCTGGCCCCGTCCACGCTGGCTTCTTTGGTGGGCACGCCTTCCAGTCTCAGACGGTAGATGTTTTCAATCACGACAATGGAATTATCGACCAACATACCGACCCCCAAGGCCAGGCCGGCCAAAGAGATGACATTGATGCTGACTCCGGTAAAATACATCATGGCGATGGCAAAGACCAGGCTGATCGGGATGGAGACCGCGATAATAAAGGTGGGCCTGATGTCCCTCAGGAACAGAAGCAGGACCAGGATGGCCAGGATACCGCCGTAGATCAGATTGTTCAGCACCGAGTCGACGACGATATCGATGTACTTGCCCTGATCCATCAGGGCGGTGACGCTGAGGCCCTCCAGACTCATTTCCAGCTCATCGGCCTTATCCCGGATGGCTCCGGTAACCTGGGCGGTGGAAAAGTTGCTTTGCTTTTGAAAGGTCAGGATGACGGCCGGATTGCCGTTTACCCGGGCGTAGGTCTCGGAGGAGTTATCCTTTTTAGTGACCGTCGCGACATCCCTGAGGTAGATTTTGCCGATGGCTTGATCGCCCGTATCAAAGAGCAGGAGATCTTCCATCTCCCCCTGATCCTGAAAACGGTCACCCACCTTGACCAGAAGCTCCTGACCCTGGTCGGTCAGGGAACCGGCCGGCATGGAGAAATTTTGCGCGGCCAGGATGGCGGAGATCATTTCCTTGGTGAGGACACCGTCCAAAGACGCCTTCTTCAAGGCCTGATCCCGTGC
>JAAZFK010000122.1 GCA_012511735.1 Clostridiaceae bacterium
CCTGAGTACGCTGTCCGCCATTTTGTTTGACATTTGTGGCGTTAACAAGTAAAATCCATAGGGCATCGGGGTGTGGCTCAGGTGGTAGAGCGCTTGGTTCGGGACCAAGAGGCCGCAAGTTCAAGTCTTGTCACTCCGACCAGGAAGACTCCGGTTCCCGAAAGGACCGGAGTCTTTTTAACAGGTCTTGCCCGGATGAGAAGTCTCTGTGTTAAAATATGCAATATATTGGTATATTTGCCAGGGGGGTTGACATGAGTTTATGTGACGAGGTCTTTCGTGACAACTGTCGCGAGATTCTCGAGAATGGTTTTTCCGATGAGCACCTGGATGTCCGGCCCCGATGGGAGGACGGTTCCCCCGCACATACGCTTAAGCGTTTTGGTCTGGTCAACCGTTATGACCTGAGTGTGGAATTTCCCCTTTTGACTTTGCGGAAAATCAACTACAAAGCGGCTATTGATGAGATTCTTTGGATCTGGCAGAAGAAATCCAACCGGGTCTGTGATCTCTGTTCGGGGATCTGGGATCAATGGTGCCTGCCTGACGGGACCATCGGCAAGGCCTATGGCTACCAGCTGGCCCGCAAGTATCAGTTTCCCGAGGGGGAGTTCGATCAGGTGGACCGGGTTCTCTATGAACTGCGCCATAATCCGGGTTCGCGCCGCATGATGACCAATCTTTATAATTTTTCAGATTTGAGTGAAATGGCGCTCTATCCCTGCGCCTACAGCATGACCTTCAATGTGACCGGCAACAAGCTTAACGGCATCCTGAATCAACGGTCCAATGACATGCTGGTGGCCAACAACTGGAATGTCATGCAATACGCCGTCCTGCTCATCATGTTCGCCCAGGTCTCGGAGCTGGAGCCGGGCGAGCTGGTGCATGTGATCGCGGATGCCCATATCTATGACAGGCATATGGAGATGGTCAGGGAACTGATTGCCCGACCGGCTTATCCCGCGCCCCGCCTGATGGTCGACCCGGAGGTGCGCGACTTCTACGATTTCACGGTTGACAGCTTCACGGTAGAAAACTACCAGACCGGCCCGCTGGTTCGCGGCATACCGGTCGCCGAGTAAGGACGGGGAGCGTCAACCATGATTGCCATTGTCGCCTGTGACGCCAACTGGGGAATCGGCTGCCGGGGCTGTCTGCAAAAACCTGTCCGCTCCGACCTGAGGCGCTTCCGTGCCCTGACCCTGGGCAAAGTGGTCATCTACGGACGTAAAACGCTGGACACCTTCCCAGGCGGCAGGCCTCTCGAAGGCCGGATCAACCTGGTGCTTCGCACCCGGGAAGAGGAGGGCTGTCCGGGTTGTGAGTATTTCCCAAGTGTTGAAGAGCTGATGGGGCGGGTCCGACAGCTCAAGCAGGAAGGTTATCATGACAACGACTTCATCGTGATCGGAGGTGGTACTGTCTACGATCAGTTGCTGCCTTATTGCGATACCATTTTGCTGACTCAGTTCGAGGACATGTACGAGGCGGACGTATGGTTTCCCGACATCGATCAATCACCTGACTGGTCCCTGGATTCATGCGGTCAGTGGCTGGAGGAAGACGGGGTCAGGTTTCGTTATCTGACCTACAGACGGAACGAAATCGCTTAGGCAAACACAGGCAGCATGACAGGGCGGATGGCCCGGGAGGAATGGGAGATGAATCATCCGGACAAAGAGCACCATTCCATCGAGTTGCGTCCCTTTTACATTAAGGACATTGAGTGGCTGAAGGAAACTGTCAAGCAGTTTTTCCCCGACCGCACCGACAGTGAGTGGCGGAGCCTGATGAGCAAGAAGAGAAAGAAGGGTGAGCAGCTCTTCTTCATCTCCCGTGACGGCAAGGGCTTTGGCGGCGTCAACGTGACCGCCCCTTTCAATTCTCCCACCTGGCGGATCGCCCGCATCCATACGCTGGGCCCTCTGAGCGAGGAGGAGAAAAAACTGATCGTCAGGCAGCTGATCGACGGCGATGAGCGGATTTACCGGATCGATACCAGCTACATGCAGTTGTCGGAAACCGACAGGAAAACCATTGGGCGATTGACCGGCATCGACTGGCCCTCCAAGCACGAGACTCTCTTCGCGCCCCAGGTGGCGGAGTGGCAGATCGCCTTCGTCCCCTGGGAATTCGGTTATCTGGCGGTCGTCACCTCCGATGACCGCGAGAAAATCGCCGCCATCGAATTTGTGAGGGAAGCCGGTGAGGGGCTGAGTATGCGGGTCAAGCACGCCGCTTATTTATATGGCTTTATGGATCATGAAGGCAGGATCCTGCTGCCTGACACCGTCGAGCCGGAGGATGAAAGCCCCATCCTGAAAAAAGCCCGTCAGGAGATTCGTCTCTACCTCAGGGGCGGTCATGAGATCGACCTGCCCTATGAGTTCCCCCAGGGCACGCCCTTCCAGCAGCAGGTCTGGCAGGAAACCCTGAAGATCCCTTACGGGGCGGTCAAGACCTATGCCGACATCGCCCAGGCCATTCAGCCGGACGAGAAGAAGGCGGGGCAGCTGGCCCGCGCGGTCGGCCGCGCCCTGGCCGCCAACCCCCTGCCCATCATCATCCCCTGTCACCGGGTCATCGGCTCCAACCAGACCCTGACGGGTTTCGGGGGCGGTGTGGACGTCAAGGATCACCTCCTGCAGCTGGAAATGTGGCACGTGATTTCACCCTCCTGAACCGCCGCCGGTCTTGTTTAAAATTCCTTGACATCGCGCAAGGCGCTTGCTACACTCTATAAGGTGTTTTTGGGAAGTTATGGTGGAATTAGCTCAGCAGGTTAGAGTGCCAGGTTGTGGCCCTGGAGGTCACGAGTTCGAATCTCGTATTCCACCCCAACCATCCCCAAGACAAAATGGGGTGTAGCCAAGCGGTAAGGCACGGGACTTTGACTCCCGCATTCGCAGGTTCAAATCCTGCCATCCCAGCCATAGGATCCACTAGCTCAGTCGGTAGAGCATCTGACTTTTAATCAGG
>JAAZFK010000123.1 GCA_012511735.1 Clostridiaceae bacterium
AAACGATCCGCTTCCAAATCGGAAAAAAAGGCGATCGGAGGAGAAGATGCCTAAAGAAGAAGCAATTGAAGTAAAAGGAGTCGTGGTCGATACCATGCCGAACGCGGTTTTCCGGGTACGTCTGGAAAACGGTTTTGAGGTGATCGCGCACATCTCCGGTAAATTGCGTCAGAACTACATCAAGATTCTCAATGGTGATCACGTCACCGTTGAGTTGTCACCCTACGATCTGACGCGCGGCCGTATCACCTGGAGATCCAAGTAAGAGTTCTTGATTTTCAGGCCCGAACGGGTTAAAATAATTAGCTGTGTGTCTATGTACAACAGCGTAAAAGGAGAAGAACCATGAAAGTGAGACCTTCGGTCAAGCCAATCTGCGAGAAATGCCGCGTGATCAAGCGCCGTGGGCGTGTCATGGTCATCTGCAGCGATCCGAAACATAAGCAGAGACAGGGCTAAAGTGACAGACTTAATTTGTAATAAAAAAGATGGCAACAGCAGGCAGACGGACAGGACCTGTCCGGCTCCGCTGTAGACATAAGCATGCGAGCATAAGTGGAGGTAGCGCATGGCACGTATTGCCGGGGTGGATTTACCCAATGACAAACGCGTAGAGATCGGGCTGACAGCAATCTTTGGAATCGGCCGCACAAGCGCAGTCAAAATACTGGAAGCGGCGGAAGTGGATCTTGGTACACGCGTCCGCGATTTGACGGATGACGAAATCACACGCATCCGCGAAAAAATTGAAGACCATTACACGGTCGAGGGTGACCTGCGACGTGAGACCGCCATGAATATCAAGCGGTTGGGCGAAATCGGCTGCTACCGCGGCCGCCGTCATCGCACGGGACTTCCGGTCCGTGGACAGCGAACCCGGACCAACGCGCGTACGCGCAAAGGTCCCAAACGCACCATGGCTAAGAAAAAGAGATAAGGGGGCCCCATCATGGCAACAAAAAAAGGTCGTCCGGCTGCCCGCACCAGAAGGCGGGACCGTAAAAATGTCGAACGCGGAGCGGCTCACATCCACTCATCTTTCAATAACACCATCGTGACCATTACGGATCCGGTCGGAAACGTCATCTCATGGTCCAGTGCCGGTGCCCAGGGCATGAAGGGATCCCGTAAGGGAACACCTTTCGCTGCTCAGCTGGCGGCCGAACAGGCAGCCCGCAAAGCGGTCGAGCATGGCATGAGGACGGTTGAAGTTTTTGTCCGCGGTCCGGGATCCGGACGTGAATCGGCAATCAGAGCCCTTGCGACAGGCGGTCTGGAGATCATCATGATCAAGGACGTGACCCCGATTCCTCACAATGGCTGCCGTCCACCCAAACGCCGTAGAGTTTAAACAGGAGATCAGATCATATGGCTAAAGACAGATCACCCATTCTGAAACGAAGCCGCGCGCTGGAAGTGCCGCCTCAGATGCTGGGTATTAATAAAAAATCGAAACGCAACCCCAGGCAGTCCCGCCGCAAGGAAGGCGAGTATGGCCGCCAGCTTCGCGCTAAACAATCGGTCAAATTCGTCTATGGTGTTTTGGAAAAGCAATTCCGCAATACCTATGACCGGGCCAGCAAGATGCCCGGCAAGAGCGGTGAGAATCTTCTCAAGCTCCTGGAACTGCGCCTTGACAATGTGGTCTACAGAATGGGCTTTGCCGCGACGCGGGCTCAGGCCAGACAGCTGGTCAACCATGGCCATTTTGACATCAACGGCCGCCGTGCCAGCATCCCGTCCATGAATGTGTCTCCCGGCGACGAGATCGCTGTGCGTGAGAATTCACGTCATGTCAAGGTATTTGATCAGCTGCCCAATACCATTGTCCCGGCCTGGCTGTCATTTGATCCGGATCATCTGAAAGGCAGCGTCCTCAGGGTGCCTGAGCGCGATGAGATTGATCTGGACGTGGAGGAAACCCTGATCGTCGAGCTTTACTCCAAGTAATTGCTCCGACAGGATCCCTTGCCCGATAGGAGGGTGCCATGAACGAGTTTCAGAATACCAATATAGAATACAAAGACCATTCCGAGGATAAAACCTATGGTCTCTTCATCGCTGAACCGCTGGAACGAGGCTACGGGACAACTCTGGGCAACGCCTTGCGACGTGTCCTGCTCTCGTCATTGCCCGGTTCCGCGGCGACGTCAGTCCGGATCGAGGGCATATTCCAGGAATATTCAACCGTGCCGGGTGTCATTGAAGATGTCACCGAAATTCTGCTGAATGTCAAGGATATCCGGGCCAGACTTCACGTCGACGGCCCCAAGACCGTTTTCATCAATAAGGAAGCCGGCTACCAGGGGCCTGTTCGCGCGGGCGAATTCAATCAGAGCGATGAGCTCGAGATTATCAACCCCGACCTGGTGATTGCCCACATGAACGGGGATGGTCCGCTCTTTATGGGCTTGACCTTTAACGCCGGTGTCGGCTACAAGAGCGCTGAGCAGAATAAGGAAATGAACGCTCCGATCGGAGTGATTCCCCTGGATTCGATCTTCACGCCTGTACGCAAGGTTAACTTCCAGGTTGAGGATACCCGGGTCGGTCAGGTGACTGACTACGATAAGCTGACCCTGGAAATCTGGACCGATGGAACCATTACGGCCGAAGAAGCCCTGGTCAAGGCCGCGGAGATTCTGATCGGTCACTTGAACCTCTTCTTGTCAATGACGCATGATCCGGTCGAGGGTGAAGAAGCCCCCTTCCTGGTCGAAGAGAAAGAAAAGAGCATCTATGACGCCCCGATCGAGGATCTGAAGTTCTCAACCAGAATTTTCAACTCCCTGAAACGGGCCGACATCCACACCGTTGCCGACCTGGTCGCGCGTTCCCGTGAAGACTTGATGAAGGTCAGAAACCTGGGCGCGACATCGCTTGATGAGTTGGTGGAGAAACTTGACGCCCAAGGCCTGTCATTGGCCGAGGCGGATCAGGAATAAGAGATTATTTGAGCAGGAGGAACGCATAACCATGCCCGGATATAGAAGACTCGGACGCGAGACAGCGGCAAGGAAATCCATTTTGAGGAACCTGGTCACGACGCTGATTGTTGAAGGCAAAGTGACGACCACTGAAACACGCGCCAAAGAAGCCGCCCGTATCGCTGAGAAGATGATTGCGATGGCGGTCAAGGAACACAATAATTTTACGACCAGGGAAGTCGTGGTCTCCGCTGCCAAGCTCGATGACAAGGGACGTAAGGTCCTGCGGACGGCAACTTCCAAGAACGACCGCAAATATGATGTGGTCGAGCGTGAAATGAAGAAGAAGACGGTTCAGGTCGATATGCCTTCGCGCCTCGCGGCACGCAGGAAGATCATGACCCAGATGGTCGAAACTCGCGACAGCAAGGGCAAGCGGATCAACACGGTCAACCACCTGTTTGACACGGTGGCTCCGCGCTTCACCAACCGGTCCGGCGGATACACGCGGATTGTCAAAATCGGCCCACGCCGGGGTGACGCTGCTCCCATGGCCATCTTGGAGCTTGTCGACTAGAACGGCCTGTCTTTCGGCAACTTAATTGGCAAAGGACTTTCCTGATGATTTGTAGTCGGCGGAAGTCCTTTTTCTTTTGTTAGAATAGGTCGGGATGTGCGGCACTGTGATTGACTTTCAAAATGTCTCCTTTTCCTACGGCGCTCAACAGGGGCAGCGATCTGTTCAGGCTGTCCGGCAACTTTCATTTTCGATCGAAAAAGGCTCTCAGGTTGTCCTGATCGGCCGTAATGGCTCTGGCAAGTCGACCATTGCCCGCCTGATGAACGGTTTGCTTTTGCCCGATCAGGGGCAGGTCACCGTCGACGGCAAATTGACGACCGACGAGGATTCGATCTACGAGATCAGACGCCAGTGCGGCATGGTCTTCCAGAACCCTGACAATCAGATCATCGGAACAACGGTCAAGGATGATGTGGCCTTCGGGCCCTCCAATTTAGGGCTTTCTGCCGAAGAAATCCTTCACCGGATCGACGAATCACTGGCCATGACCGGCCTGTTGGACTTGAAAGAACGGGCACCCCATGAGTTGTCCGGGGGGCAAAAACAAAAACTGGCCATTGCTTCTGTTCTGGCCATGCGGCCTGACTGCCTGATCCTGGATGAAGCGACCGCCATGCTGGACCCGATTGCCCGACGGGACATCATGGAGCTGATCACTGATTTGAAGAAAAATCACGGCCTCACCATCGTCCAGATCACCCATCATATGGAAGAGGCGCTGCCGGCCGATTATGTCTATGTCATCGGTGACGGCGGCATCGCCTTTGAAGGAAGGCCCGCCCAGGTCTTTGACCAGATTGACCGGGTCAAGGAGCAGGGCCTGGCCGTACCGGCCCATCTGGAAATCGCCCGGCTGATCTCTGAGCAAGCCGGTGTCCGCTATGACAGGGAGGAGATCATCAGCTTTTCAGGAGCCGTCCGTTTTGTCAACCGTGTCTTGAAGGATCGTCCCGCCGGCCCGATCCGGGAGTGCGCCTACAGGCCGGGGCCTGATGAGAGCCAGACGCCCGTGGTAGATGTCAGCGAGCTCTCTTACGCCTACGATACGCCTGCCGGAGCTCCCATCGAGGCTCTGCATCAGGTGTCCATGTCTGTGCGTCCGGGAGAGATTCTTGGCATCGCAGGCCATACCGGCTCCGGTAAATCCACTCTGATTCAACATTTGAATGGCTTGATTCCCGCCGCAGAAGGAAAAGTGCTGGTTCTTGGCCGGGATCTGTCCCAGAAAAAAGTAGTGCGCGACATTCGCCGTCATGTGGGGCTTCTCTTCCAATATCCAGAAGATCAGCTCTTTGAGGAGACGGTGGCGCTTGACATCGCCTTTGCGCCCAAACAGCAAAAACGAAACCCGCTGGAGGTGGAAAAAGCTGTTCTTCGAGCCGCCAAACGGTTGGGGATCGATTCAATTCTGGATCGATCACCCTTTGAGTTGTCAGGGGGACAGCGCCGTCGCGTGGCCATCGCGGGGGTGCTTGCGGCTGAACCCGACATTGTCATCCTTGACGAACCGGCCGCCGGTCTGGATCCGGCAGGACGCGACGCCCTCTTTCAGGATCTTCTCAGTCTGTCCAGCGAAGGTGCGACTCTTATTATTGTCTCTCACGACATGGATATGATGACCCGCTATGCTGACCGCATTCTTGTCCTGAAAGAAGGGCGGGTTGCCGGGATCGGCACCCCGGCTCAGATTGCCGCCTCAGCCAGTTTCCTTGACCAGGCTCATCTGGACATGCCCGCCCCCAAACGTTTTCTCGATGCTTTAGCCGGCGAGTTCGGAGATCTTGACACCTCCTGTTTCAACGTAATGGACGCGGCGGAAGCCCTTCTTGCGGCCACGAGGAGGACAGCCGATGGGTAAGAGTATGCTGGGCCGGTCCATCCCCGGCAATTCCTTCCTTCATCAAAGAGACGCCCGGGTGAAGTTCATCGCTGCCATTCTGATGATGGTGGCGACCTTGTCGATCCGGGATGTCCGCGTCATGGCGCTCTTCGTCGTCTGGACGGCTTGCATGATGGCCGTCTCCAGGATTCGGCCTTCCATCATCCTGCGAAGTGTCCGGCCCATCGTCGTCATTATCCTTTTTGCGGTCATCCTTCATCTGGTGACGGTTGAGGGCAAGGTGCTGTTTCAGATCGGATCGGTCAAGGTTACGGAAGAAGGACTTTTTTCCGGTCTGATGACGGCCCTTCGGCTTTCGCTCATGATCATCAATACGTCGCTCCTCCTGACACTGACCACGCCACCTCTGGCCATCGCAGATGCCCTGGAGAGCCTCCTGTCGCCCCTGCGGCTGGTCAGGTTTCCTGTCCATGAGTTCGCCATGATGATGTCCATTGCGCTCCGCTTCGTCCCCACCCTGATGGATGAGGCGGTCAAAATCATGAAGGCCCAATCCTCGCGCGGCGCCAACTACGATACAGGGGGTCTTTTGAAACGGGCGAGCGGGCTGGTCAGTATTCTGGTACCGCTATTCGTCTCAAGTTTCCGACGGGCCGATGACCTGGCCGTCGCCATGGATGCCCGGTGCTATCAGGGGGAGAAGGGGCGAACCCGCATCTACGCGTCCAAGCTGGAGGCCTCTGACCTGCTCTTTTTAGTTCTGATCGCGGCTTTGCTGGTCTTTGCCCTGATCTCCAGACAGCTGCTGCCTGCCTTGAGCGGCCTGATGGGTTCGACCCTGAATGTCTTTTGAGATGGAACCGGTGAATCAACGCCTGCGCTACGCCGTCATGACGGAGTATGACGGATCAGCTTTCAATGGCTGGCAGCGTCAAAGGGATGTCCCTTCTGTCCAGCAGTGTCTGGAAGAAGCCTGGCATCAGCTGACGGGCGAGCGGATCCGATTATCAGGCGGCAGCCGGACTGACGCGGGGGTTTCCGCCCTGCGACATGTCTCTTCTTTTATTTCAGGGACCCGGATTCCTCCTGATCGTATCGCCCTGGCCTGGAATACGGTATTGCCGGCCCAGGTGGCCGCGCTGGCCGTCCGCCAGGTTCACCAACAATTCAACCCCCGCTATGACGCGCTGGGGAAAACCTATCGTTACCATCTGAGGACGGGTTCCACGCGGCCCGTGATCTCCAGACGGCATTCAACCTTCATCCCGGGCAGGCTCGATCTGGAGGCCATGAGACAGGCCGCCGGCTCTTTGCGGGGTAAACACGATTTCACTGCTTTCATGGATCAGGGTTCCCCGACCAAAAGGCCGGTAAGAACCCTTCATGAGATCAACATTCAGGAAAGTGAAGATCAGGTCACGTTGACCTTCACGGGGGATGGCTTTCTCTATCATATGGTCAGGGTCCTGACCGGCACCCTGGTAGCCGCCGGGCAGGGCAAGATCGATCCTGCTACAATGGGAGAGATTATCAATTCGGGCGACCGGACGAGGTCAGGACCAACCTTGCCGCCGCAGGGTCTTTTGCTGGAGCGGGTTTTCTTCGCAGACCAGCTGTTCGGAGACGACCGTTGGCCCTACGAAGACCCCAGGCGCGAAGGCAAAATCGCGCATCTTCTACCGTAAAGGAGTAAGAATCATGTCAAACGGATGGGATCATGACATCAATCTTTCGATGCTGACAGACTTTTACGAGTTGACCATGTCGAATGCATATTACAAGCAGGGGATGGTGGACACTATTGCTGTCTTCGATATGTTTTTCCGTGATATCCCGGAGCGGGGCGGATTCGCCATCATGGCGGGGGTCGAACAGCTGGTTGAGTATCTCTCCAACCTCCATTTCAGTGAAGAAGATCTGGCTTATCTGGAATCCCTGGATCAGTTTGATTCTGACTTTCTGGATTATTTACGTCACTTTACGTTCGACTGCGATGTCTGGGCGGTCCCGGAGGGCACGCCTATTTTCCCCGGAGAACCCATCGTGAAAGTGAAGGGTCCCATCATCCAGGCGCAAATGGTAGAGACCATGGTACTTCTCACCATCAACCATCAGAGCCTGATCGCGACCAAGTCTTCACGCATTGTCCGGGCAGCGGAAGGAAGAGGTATTCTGGAATTCGGTGCCAGACGGGCCCAGGGTTCTGACGCGTCCATCCTGGGCGCACGGGCCGCTTACATCGCCGGTGTCGCGGGTACTTCTTGCACAGTCGCGGGCGAGATCTTCAAGATTCCCGTCCTCGGCACCATGGCTCATAGCTGGGTTCAGGCTTTTTCAACGGAATACCAGGCTTTTGCCGCCTACGCGACCGCCTATCCCGATGACTGCCAACTCCTGGTTGATACCTACAATACCCTGCGTTGCGGTGTCCCCAACGCCATCAAGGTCAGCCGGGATATTCTGGAACCACAAGGTAAGCGCCTGAAGGCCATCCGGATCGATTCGGGTGACCTGGCCTATCTCTCCATCCGTGCCCGCGAGATGTTGGATGAGGCGGGGCTTAACGATTGCAAGATCACGGTCAGCAGCGCCATCGACGAATACCTGATCCGTGACCTGCTTCACCAGGGCGCGCAGGTCGATTCTTTCGGTGTTGGCGAGCGCCTGATTACCTCCCGGGCTGAGCCGGTCTTCAGCGGCGTCTACAAGCTGTCCGGCATTGAATCGAAAGGGGTCATGGAGCCACGGATGAAACTGTCGGACAATCCGGAAAAGGTGACCAACCCGGGCGAAAAAGAGGTCTACCGGCTCTTTAACAAGGAGACGGGTCAAGTTGAAGCCGACCTGATTACCCTGTACGGAGAAGTAATCGACGAATCCAAACCGCTCACCATCTTCGATCCGCTGCACACCTGGAAGCGCAAGACCCTGACCAATTTCCGGGCGGAGCCGCTCCTGAAACCCTTATTCAGCAAGGGAGCTCCCTGCGAAGAAAAGCGAGACATCGAAGAGATTCGTTCGTTTTGCCGAGACCAACTGGACAGCTTGTGGGATTCACTCAAGCGCTTTGAGAATCCCCAGGAATACTATGTCGATCTTTCGGTCGATCTCTGGTCTTTGAAAGAATCCTTCCTGCGTCAGGAGAGCTGTGGATGGGCCAAGCCATGAATCTGGTCGATACGCACAACCACGTGACTCCCTGGTCACCCGACGCTACCCAGACCTACGAGCAGCTGATGGAAGAAACGGCCAGACGGGGCTTACACGGCGTGGCGATTTGCGACCACTACGATCCCAACAGTAAGACGGACGATGAGTCTGCCTGGAAGTTCGATCCTCAAGCCTATATGGATGCTTTTTACAGTAAACGGCGCATGCCCTCAAAGAGAAAGCCAGGCGATCCACCGGGTTTCCTTCTGGGTATTGAGCTGGATTGGATTCCCGAAAAAAAGCAGATCCTTCATCAAGTCTTCAATGATCATCCCTTTGATTTAGGGATTATCTCGATGCATTTCCTTCGTGGCCACGATCCCTATTATGTACCGGAAGCAATTTATACGGACAAACTTGAAACCATCTACAATGAAGTCATCAATGACATCGCCGATTCTGCCGAGGAAATGAGCGAGGTGCAGATCATCGGGCATTTTGATTACTTTTCCCGTTACGCGCCCGATGCCGACTCAAAGATGCGTTACCAACACGCCCCCCAAGCCTTCGACAGGCTTTTCAAAATCATGATTAAGAACGGACAGGCCCTGGAAATCAACGTGGGAACGATCCATTCCTTAATGAAGCGCAGGGGCTATTCCACCAATGAGGCCATGCCCGACCATGTCATCCTGAACCGCTACCGTGAACTGGGAGGCCGCTATTTCAGCATCTGTTCCGACGCCCACCATGTGGAGCGAAATGGCCTGCATATGGCGGAGGCGCTCGCTTACCTGAAGGGGCTGGGGATTACTGAGTTTGTCTGGTTTGAGGAGCGGGAGCTCCGCCTGCCTTAAACAGATCGATTCAAATAGTTTCTTTTGCATTCTTCGAAAAGCGGCAGCGATGATCGGATGCGTTCGGTTGAAACGCAGTAGGAAATCCTCAGGTAGCCCGGAAAGCCAAAACTGTCAGACGGAACCAACAGGAGATTGTAACGGGTCTTGGCAAACTCGGAGAAAGCCTCCGCGTCTCCTCCCGGGGCTTCAACGAAGAGATAGAAGGCACCCTGCGGCTTGACACAGGAATAACCTGCCTCGGTCAGTCCGTCGTAAAGAAGTCTGCGATTGAGATCATAGACCGTCATGTCCGGCTTGACATCCACACAAAGACCGACAACCCGTTGTATGAGTGATGGGGCGCAGACGTAGCCCAACGCCCTGGCAGCGCCGGCGATGGCATCGTAGATATCCTGCCATTGATCAAGCTCTGTCGGCACCAGTACATAACCGATACGCTCCCCAGGCAAGGAAAGCGCTTTGCTGTAGGAATAGCAAACGATGGTGTTTCTGTAGATGGAGGGGATGAAGGGCGTGCGCTTGCCATCGTAGACCAATTCGCGGTAAGGTTCATCGGATACGATGAATATCGGGTGTCCAAGCTCCCTGGATTTGTTTTCAAGAATAGCACCAAGTGCCTGCAGCTCAGCTCTTTCATAGAGTTTTCCGGAGGGATTGTTAGGCGAGTTGATGATGACAGCACGTGTGGACGATGTTATGGCGCTTTCGATGGCTTCCAGGGGCAGGGACAGGTTCGGCAGGCAGGAATGGACGCTTGTCAGGGTAGCGCCGTGACCTTCAACGAAGCATCTGTATTCGGGAAAATAGGGTGCGATGGCCAGAATCTCGTTTTCGGTGCCGGCCAGCGTTAAAGCGCGGAAGGTGGAGGATAAAGCCGCGGCCGCTCCACAGGTCAGGTAGAGGTTGTTTGCCTGATAACTGGTACCGTAGTTGCGGTTGAGGCCCTCGGCAATGGCTTGCCGGACTCGGGGATCGCCGGGGGCGCTGGTATAGCTGTGGAGAACCAAGGGCGGTTCATTATCCAGGAGAGAACGAAAGGCGTCCTCCACCTGACAGGGCGGGGGGACGCTGGGATTTCCAATGCTGAAGTCAAAGACCTGCTCCGATCCTTGTTCGCTGGCAATCTTCTTGCCGTATTCAAATAACTCGCGGATGGCTGATTTCTGTCTTCCGTAGCCGAGCGCGCGTTCACTGCAGTAGCCGGGCATGTCGTCCTTGTTCATGGTGACTCCTCTCCGTCAGGATGTCCCGCGAGCCAAGTCACGGCCCAGTGCGAAAGCTTTTTGATTGATTTTCAGGAATTTGAGTGGCAGATGTCTTTCAAGCGCGCGGTACCAGTCGAATTCGTCCATCCCAAAAGCCCCAGCAAGGGCCCCCAACATGATGACATTCATGACTCGTGCATTGCCCAGCTTAACCGCCTGGTCGCCTGCGTCGAAAGCGATGGTGCGAAATTGTTCTTCAAGCGCTTCAATGCAGTTGTCGGGGTATTCGGCAGCGCCTGACGCGACAGGCAGGGGCCTGATTCGGTAATCGTTCACTACGATGACACCGTCGGGGCGCAACCAGTCACTCCAGCGGACGGCCTCCATGAGTTCGAAGGCAACCAGGATATCGGCCGCACCTTTGCCGACCAAGGGAGAATGAACCTTATCGCCGTAGCGGACCGTGGTGGAAACGCTGCCACCCCGCTGAGCCATGCCGTGAATCTCACTCATTTTGACATCGTAACCGGCGTCGATCAGAGCCTGGGTCAGGATTCGGCTGACCAGGATGGTGCCCTGTCCGCCGACGCCCGCCAGGAGAATGGTTTTGACTTGATTCTTTTCCATATCACTCACTCTTTTTTGATGGCGTCAAAAGGACACACCTGCAGGCAAACCGTGCAGCCTACACATTGATTGCGATCGATCATGGATTTCCCGTCGACAAAGAAGATGGCGGGACAGCCCACGCGCAGGCACATGCGGCAGCTGGTACACAGATCACGATCCACGTAGCACATGGCGGGCTCCAGGGGGAGGCGCTTGATCAGTACACATTGTCTTCTGAC
>JAAZFK010000018.1 GCA_012511735.1 Clostridiaceae bacterium
GAATTGGCCAGATGGGGACCGCCTTCACCCTCGGTGACCAGGGTCAGCGCCGCGTCAGGCGGCGATGTGATGACTTCGATCAGTTTTTCACTCAGCATGATTCATGCCTCCTCAAAATACAATTTGTAGGATGCCGCCAGTCACCTGGCGTCCTTCCCGAAGTTTAGCGCTTTCGACCGGAGAAATCCTTCCCTTCGATTGACGAAGCCTGCCTCACAGTATACTGTGAACACACCGGTGACCTCGCTCTGGCACCTGATTAAAATTTGATTGACGCCCCGCGTCGGGAGGTTCCCCATGGTCTGCGTGAGCTCGAATCAGCAGGACGGCAGCGGTCCCGCAACCCCGCCGGCACCACCCCCCTATCCTACCCCGCAACAGACCTACTCGCCCCCTCCTGGCTGGCAGGGTCATCCTCCCTATTATCCGCCTCCAAAAAAGAAACTGAGTGGCGCCGCCATCCTGGCCATTATCCTGGTGGCGATCCTGCTTCTCGTGGCCATTGCGGCCGTCGTCTATTTCCTGGTCTTGAAAGGACATAAGCAAACTCAACCCACGCTGCCACCGGCGACGACAACCCTCGAAACCAAACCTGTGGAAACAACGGTTCCGACAACGCCCGAGCCAACCGAAACTGAACCTGAACCGGAAGAGCCCGAGCCGGAGCTCTCGGCCTTCGCCGGACGCGTCCTGGCGCTTGACGCTTATGAAGCTCAGCACCTGGGCGCCAATCCCGTCTACTATTACCAACACCCCGACCTAGACATCGCCATCGATTTTCGGGGCCAGGAAGAAGCGGCCCGGACGGCCTTTGTCTTTCCGACCAAGACCGGCTTTTGGGTGACCCACCGTCAGGCCATCTCCTATGAGTACGGCACCTTGAGGGATTACCCCGCGGGGATGGATGTGGCTGCCATCACGGTCCAGATTGACCTCTTGTCGGAATCGGAAGAACAGGCAGCAATCGCGGACATCGTGACGCGCCGCCTCCAGGGTGAAGACGTTCTGGTCGAATGGGTCCGCGTCAAAGACGGTGTCCTTTATGTGCGGGATAACATGTCGGGAGGCCCCGACCCCGCCTGGTACGCCAAGGAACTCTACGGCAGCCCGGTCTTCCTGGATCACCTTTATTTAAGTCAATTCCTGGTGGAAAGTCCGCAACCCGGTCCTGTGATCGAAGAGATCTCCCGTGACGCGGACGATGAATGGCAGCGGATCGTCTCCATGCTTCAGACCAACCCGGCCCGGTTCGAATGGCGCTACGCCATGCCGCCTTACGCCAAAGATCCCGCCGCCGGGATCAATCTCCCCAACTCCGCTTTCGTTGAAGACCTGCTCACCGTGCCCATCTATGAATACGGCTCCATTGACCTGGACGGGGACGGTATCCCCGAGCACCTGGTCCATTGCTGCTGTGATTCCTATGACTACATTGAGCGGTACGGCTACTGGGCCATCTTCACCGAAACACCCTATGGACTGAGGCTGATCGGCTTCGTCGGCTCCGGTGAGAGTGACCTGATCAACCACGACCAGTACTTCTACCTGCTGCAAGCACGGGGCCAGGGCTATGACAACAGCCTGTCCGTGGAGGAATTCAGCATCCCTGTTACCGCCACGGAGTTACGGACACATAAGAATACCTTCTTCCTCACATTGGAGGGCTTGATCGCCTTCCAGGCCGAAGGCGCCGACCTGGATGAGTGGGTGGACTGGATGGCCGTCCCCAAACTCTTTGAAGACGATATGGGTCATGAATACCTGGAGTACTTCGTGATCGACCCCTATGAGTACTGGGGCTTGGTGAACCTGCTGGATGAGGGGCTGTCGGGACAAGCGACGGTGGTACCCATCCGGACCCCCTACACGATCACGCCGGGCGAGCAAGTCATTGAGCTCCAGGCACCTTACGTCTTAGGGGATCTGGTGGATTACCTGGCCACGCACTACTCCTTTTTCCCTTTCACGGAGGCAGATTGGTTCAACGCGATTCTTGTGGAAGATATCCTGGCGCTGGGAGCTCCCCTGACTTACGACAAGGCGGACGCCCTGCTCCCTTACCCGGAACTGGTTGGCAAATGACGGACTTTACTGGCAGGAAAAACCTCCGTCCACACCCAGTACCTGGCCCGTGATAAAAGAAGCTTTGTCAGATACCAGGAAGGCGACTGCCTCGGCCACTTCCTGAGCCAGGCCGATCCTGTTAAGAGGCGTGCGGTCAACCAGAGCCTGCAAATCTTCCTCGTCCAGGCCGCTGATCATATCGGTCTGGATGACGCCCGGGGACACCGCGTTCACCCGGATACCGGAGGGCGCCACCTCCTGGGCCAGAGACCGGGTCAGGCCGATCAGGCCGGCCTTGCTGGCTGAGTAGGCCGCCTCACAGGAAGCGCCCAGGACTCCCCACATGGAGGACACGTTGACAATACTGCCCGACTTGTTCTGGATCATGTTGGGCAGGACCGCGTGGGACAGGAGATAGCCTGACTTGAGGTTGGTCGCCAGCACCCGGTCCCAGGTTTCTTCGGGAGTTTCTGTCAGGAGCCCCCAGGACGCCATGCCGGCATTGTTGACCAGGACATCGATCCGGCCCGTTTCCAGGAGCGCCTTGGCCACCATCTCCCGGACATCCTTGGGGTTGACCACGTCCGCGCGCAGAA
>JAAZFK010000124.1 GCA_012511735.1 Clostridiaceae bacterium
ACTTCCATGACAGAAAACTGGAATATCCCCGCCTGAGCCTGGGGGATATAAGCCATCTCCCGTGCCCGCTTGCGTGAAGACAGGCTTTCAAGCGGCTGACCATTGACCCGAATTTGTCCTTCCTTCAGTGGAAGGATCCCCAGGATCAGTTTGAAGAGGGTGGATTTGCCCGCCCCGTTGGCTCCCAGAACACCGATGACCTGGCCGCCTCCCGTCTGAAACGACAGATCTCGCAGAACCAGGCCGTTCCGGTAGCTGAAAGTGACTCCGCTGACATCCAGGCCCCGGGTCTTCATGGGAACCCCGCTGTTCATGCAGTCACCTCCCTTTTCCCCTGTCGCAGGATCAGGTAGATAAAGAAGGGCGCACCCACAAAGGCTGTCAGAATACCCAGAGGAATTCCACTGGTTGTGGCCCGTCTCGCGATGTCATCGACCAGAACCAGAAATCCAGCGCCCATGAGCACTGAAGCGGGCAGGGAGTAGCGGTTGTCCGAGCCGACGGTCATGCGGGCAATGTGGGGGATGACCAGGCCGACCCAGCCAATGATGCCGCTGACCGAGACCGCGGTCGCGGTAACCAGGGTGGCAGCCAGGATCAGAACCACGCGGACCAGCCGGGTCCTGACCCCCATGCTGGCGGCCGCCTCTTCGCCCATGGTCAGGACATTGAGCTGCCAGCGCAGCAACAGAATCACCAGGATGCCGGCCAGGATAGCGGGAGCCGCGAAGGTCAGCTGCTTCATTTTGGCGGAGTTTAAGGAGCCCATCAACCAGTAGGTGATCTGGGGCAATTGGTTGGTGGGGTCAGCGACCAGCTTGACCAGAGACAAGCCGGCTGAAAAAAGTGAGCTGACCACCATCCCCGTCAGGACCAAAGCCAGAATCTTCTGCGATCTGATAAAAGAAGTCAGAAAGAGAACCAGGAGAATGGATAAAAGGCCGAAGAGAAAAGACATGCCGGTGATACCCGAGGATCCGAACCCCCAGAGGATGGCCAGAGCGGCGCCGAAACCTGCCCCTGATGAGGCACCCAGGACATCGGGTGACGCCATGGGATTACGGAAAACACCCTGAAAGGTGTGACCGGCCGCGGCAAGGCCACCACCTGTCAGCAGGCCCAAAAGGATCCGGGGTAAACGGACGTGAATCAGGACTGTATGAATCTCCTGGGGAAAGACGGCGCCTGTCCGGAAAATCCGGCTCCAGAAGTAACTGAAGATGGTCGCAGGCGAAATCCCGTACCAACCGACCGCAAGTGAAATAAATACAATCACCAGCAGGGCGCCTCCCATGATCAGGAAGATGAGCCAGGGCCTTCTCTCCCTGGCAACGGTCGCTGCCAGTGCTGGTGTCTTGGGTCTCCACTCTTTTGTCTCAACTGTTTCTTGTCGGGGAAGGCTGTCCACATCTTTCTCATCTCGCCCCCAGACTGCCCGCTTCCAATGATCAGCTGATCGGCCGCCATTGGATAATTCCACTTGAAAAAGTGACGGATGAGTTTCGATGGCCTGCCGGCGTCGGCGAAGAAGATCTATCTCATCATCTGACAGGCCTGCCCGCGCTACCGACCGTTCAAAAGACCGATCCTGCTTCCAGACCAGGATGACAGGGACAGCACTCTCTTCCAGGATCTTCATGACCAGTTGGTAGAAATCGTCCAGGAGCAGCTCGTCGCCGCCCAGCTCGTCAAGAATAAGCAGTGAACCTTCCTTTCGCAGGTAGGCCTCAACCTGAAGATAGAAGGAGTCAAGTTTGAAGTGGCGGCCACTCTCATCCACATAAAGGAAACAATCCTGGATAGGGAAGCTGTCCGGCTTGTCATGGCGGACAGTCAGAAAACCCGTTCCCCGCTGGTTGGCGGCCGGTACATGGACAAAACCGATCCGTTTTTCATCGGCGTCGACGTGGCGGATGGTCATGTATCCGGAAGGATCGGCGTCCAGATCGTCGATCAGGTGCTGGACAAAAGTCGATTTGCCGGAACCGATGGCTCCGGTCAAGAACAGATTGCCCTTCCCTGTCCCGTTTTTATCGGTCAAACGCGACCGGACATAGGTAAGGAGCTCCGGTTCCTGAGC